>NZ_JBSGDP010000042.1:0-55124 GCF_053602435.1 Nocardia sp. NPDC004415 | reverse complement strand
GCCACGGTCCGATCCGACGACCGTGGCGGCGGCGGGCGGTGTGCTGTCCGCTCAGCTACCGAGGCAGGCCGCCGCGCCGCCGGTGCGGAAGGTCTCGGTGCCGCAGTACGCGGTGTCGGGGTAGTACTCGCCCATGGACGTCGCGGGGTCACTGCCCGAATCCTGTGATGCCTGAATCGAATCCGGGTAGAAGGCCGGCGACGGGATCATATTGCGCAAGAACAGGACCTTGTCCACATCGGTGCTGCCCCAGGGGATCACGGTGACGGTGGGGTCGAGGTCCGGCGGCAGGTCTTCGGGGGCGCCCAGGACGTAGGTGTAGTAGCCGGAGCCGTCCAGGGCGGTCTGGAAGTCGGCGGCGCACGCCACGACCGGGTACGGGGAACGCAGGTCGTTCTGGCACATCGACCAGTAGCGCACCTGCTCCGGGTCGGTCGGGGACTGTCCCGCCCGGGTGTCCGGGAAGGTGGGGGCCTTGCCGCGCACCACCACCAGGCGGCCCGGCTGATGACTGAGACGGGTGCCGATGTACTTGTTGTCGCCATTGGGGAACAGGCCCGACGTGCTGGCCGGATTGTTGAAGGTGGCCTCCGGGGTATTGCCGGGGAAGGCGCCCGAGGCGGCGCCGGCGATCACTCGATCGAAGGCGTCCTTGGCGACGTCGGCGACCGGGCCGGTGTAGACCGACGGGTCGAACGGCTGCGCGCACGGCTGGGTGGGCACCTCGGCCCCGGCGATCGAGAGCTTCACATCCGGCAGCGGAACCCCGCCGCTGAGCGAAGCCGGGTCATCCGGCACATACACCCGCACGATCACGAACCCGATCGGCGACCCCTGCCCACTGGCCACCGCCTGCAACCGATTCCGGCTGTGATCCCCCGGCCCGTTCACCAGCGTGGCATGCCACCGCTTCTGCTCCACGGGCAGCGCCGCCGCCGAAGCGTCCACGAACGGATTCGCACTCCCCGGATCGGGCACGATCTGATCGTCGCGCAACGTATCGACCGTATCCAGATCGGTCCCATAGGTGTTCAGCGAGAAATACCGCGCCGCCGCATACGTCCCCGACAACTCGATCGAATCCCCGGGCCCCAACGCATACGGCATCACCCAGTACGTCGAATTCGCATCGGGGAACGCCACATTCAACACGGTGCTGTTCGACATGAACCGCCACGCGCACACGGGTGAGTCCGGCGGCCCGGCCGAAGCGCTCCCACCCACCCCCAGCCCCGCCATCGCCAAAGCCAGCACACAGCCCGCTCGCACGATCCAGCCCACCACCGAACCCATGTCGATCCCTTCGCCACCGAGTCGAAGAACCCACCGGTCTGCCCACACGGCCGGTTGCCGGATCAACATAGTCCCCCTTCAGCCGATCACCCGCCGACTCGCGGAACACACCCGTCGACCCGCGGAGAACGCGCCTGCGGTGCACCACGCGGCCAGGTTGTCGAGCGACCCATCAGCGCCTGGTGCGATGCGCCTTCGGATCGCGTCGAAGCTGTCGGAACGGCGGGCTAATGTGTCGCGGTGAGCGTGGATATACCTGGGGCGATGCGAGTCGCCACGGCCGCAGCGGCATTCGACTGGACCTGGTCGGCCGGTGACATCGCGCGGTTCGCCGCATCGCTGGGGTGGGGTACGCCCGGGTTCGATGATGAGGACCCGTCGGTGATCATGATGGTCACAGACTTGGCACACGAGGACAACGTGGCGGTGTTCGGCATCGACGATGATGGCGAGATCAGTCTGGGAGCGGTCTTTCTCGCGGAACTGCCGTCGCGACGCACGAAGGCGGCGTTGGCTGAGGTAGTCGCGCAGATGGTGCCTTTGTTGGGTCCGCCGACGAGTCCAGCGCAGGCGGATGGGAGTGGGGCGGCATGGATGCTGCCGCGTGTCGTGGTCAAGGTGTCCGCCGGTGAGACTGTCGAGCTGACAGTGCAGAACCCCGCGCGCTGGCAGGCCCCGCGCTCCGAACAGGAGTGGTACGGCGCGGGGGAGTTGGCGACAGCGGGTTCGGGGTTCCTGGAGTATCTGCCCACGGTCATCAGTGCGAATCCGGGCGACCGGCTGATGGCGGAGAACGAGCGCTCGAAGCTTCGCAAGGTTTTCGGTCGGTCCCGGCGCGGCACATGGTCGCGGCGCGACGTCGACGAGATTCTCCGAGCTTTCCCCTCACGCCCGAAACCGATGGCCGACGGCAGCCTGATGGCTGTCCATGATGACAGAGTCGGTCTCATCGCCGCCAAAACCTATGATGATCAACAGCAGTACGGATATGGCGACTTCTGCGAGGTCCGTCTGTTCGAATTCGTGCCACCGGCGACAGCCGACATCGTGTACGCGCGAGTGCTGCGGATCTGTGTCGAGCGGCTCGGCGACCCACACCTGGTCGGCGGACCGAACGCGTTCGCGATGTGGCGTCTCGGCGACGACACCATCAAATTGACGCGCACGCAGCACTCGGATTCCCGGCTACACCTGTCGCGGAAACCGTCGGAACCGTCGGAATGGGAACAGAGCGCCTGTCCCCACTGGGATCCCGAAATGGAGCCACAGGATATTTGGCGCGCGGTTCCCGATCTCCAATACTCCGGTGAGGCGCTGGAGGGCATCTTGTTCGATCCGGGCGACAAGGCCGAGAATTGGGGCGAGCTCTACCGGATGCTGTGCGCCGCTTTCGGTTCGCTGGCCGAGGACATCCCGCTCCTACACACCTACACCTCCGATATCACGTGGAGCATCATCGAAGCGGGTAAGCCGGGATTTCTGGCACGTGGACAATTTTCCGCCGACGGCTGCTCGGTAGAAACGATGATCCGTGGACGAGCCCAGCGGCACGGTTTCGCGCCGGGTGGTCCCAGCGGAATCGAAGTGGCCGAACTGGTCATGGATGCCGTCGAGGCGGCGAACCTGGGCTCGCCGGGCAACCTGCGCTACACCGCCGCGACGACGCAGCCGCCGCGTGAGATCTTCGATGTCAATTTCGGTGTGTCAGAAGATTTCGACGAGACCGAGTTGTCCCCGACCCATGCCTATTTGGAGTCCGAGACCACCTACGAGATGGTCGACGGCGAGTTGATCGAGATCTCACACACCGACTACGACCCACCCAGGCGCGCCGGATAGACCGCCGCTCGCGCACTGCGGCACATCGTCGGCGCGTTCAGGGAATCCGTTGTGGTCATGTAGATTTCGGTGTTCGCATCGGTTGATTTGGAGCGTGGCATGGGGATTGGCGACGGGTGGCGGGGCCAGCGGAGCACGGCGCAGGACGCACAGCAGATGTGGCCGAGTGTGGCCGAGGAATCGTGGCAGTGGTTCGCCGAGGAACTGACGTGGCTGCTCTTCACGCTGCCGTCATCAGGGCAGGTGGCGCTGGACGGCACCGGGATTCGGTATGCCCGGTTCGGCTGGGATCGCGACGGTTTTCGAGGTGAGCTGGTCAGCGGCCCGCGTCAATTCTCCCCGCGGGGCTGCGACTTCCTCCGAGCGAACGGGTGGACGGCCCCAGCGGCCGATCACCCCGAGACCTGGGTCCAGCTCCTGTCGTGGCCGATCCGGTACGAGGCATACAACGGTCTGGTGAACGCGGTCGCGGCGGTGCTCCGCGGCGAATTCGGGTTGGGGCTCGCCGTCGAAACCGCCGCCGTGGGTTGGGTCGACGGTACCGAGGAAGAGCTCGACACCGGCGGACTGGCGGGCTTGCTCGGTCGCGAAGAGCTCAACAGTCGCGGACCGGCGCAGATCAGCGAATTTCTCCAGGCGAGCCGTGCGGACATCGCCGCGAAGGTCACGTTCGCGAGGCAGACGCACGAAGCTCGGATGGACGCGGCCCTGCGCTACTGCACCCATCACGGGTACGAGGTTCTGTCCGGCGGTGACACCACCTGGCCGGTGCGTGATCGGACCGCCGATGTCATCGGTCTCGCCGAACCTGATTTGCTGGTGGTGATCGATGTCTATCTCGACATCGAGTCGATGGCGGACTATCCGCAATTGCAGGTGGATGCCGCCGAAATGGAATACGACGAACTGTTCGCCATGGTCGAGGCCGATCCCGATCTTGCCGCACGACGGCCCGACGTGCGCGAAGGCGTGGCGTCGGGCCGAATTCAGGTTCAGTACGTGCGCATGATCATCGATGAGGACTGGGACTGCCAGGTCGCGACGTATCCGCCCGCCTCCGCCGGCGGCGGGTCGGAGCTGTCGGACGGGCCTTGGTACCCGCTGCTGAAGCCCGCCGACTGGGAACACCGCCACCGGATCACCCACTGGGCCACCACAGCGGGCACGGTCCCCATCATCGTGCTCGCCGTCGACACCGACTCCGGCTATCAGGTAGAGGGTTTCGGCGACGACGTCGACAGCAACGCTCTCCTGGCCGAAGCGATGGCGAATCTCGCTGCCCTGGAATATGACTGGGAGGTGTCAGAGCTTCACGGTCTGCCACTCGCCACGTCCTCCGGCAATGACTTCTCGGCGGAGAAGGTGCTCGACCCGAAGCACATGCTCCGCGCCCATCACGCTCTGCGGACGGACAAACTCTTGGTCGCCGTCCCGCGACGAACCTGCCTGATGGCAGTTCCGTTCGACCTCGAGCCGCACCAGATCATGCTTTTCGAACATCTCGTCCGGGTCACCTATGAGGACGATTCCTACGGCAACGCCCCCATCACGAGTGGCGTCTACATCGTCGAAAACGGTCGTGCGCAGAGTTTCCTGGCGGACTTGTAATAGCTCCTGACTGGTCTGAGGGTGGCTCGGAGGTGGGGCGAAAGCCCCGCCGAACGGCAAGAAAACGACACCGCGACCCACCTGCGTAGGTCTGTGCTGGTGCCCCCACTGGGACTCGAACCCAGACTGCGCGGATTTTAAGTCCGCTGCCTCTGCCAATTGGGCTATAGGGGCCGTCCGGGACAGCCTAGCGACTCGTACGGGTGTACCGGAATCGTGTCGGTTTTCTCGGTCGGACCGGCGTGTCGCGGGGGAGCGCGCCGGGGTGGCCGGGCTGTCTCGACGTGCTGGTCAGTGGGGGTCGGGGGTGGATTTGCCGAGGACGGAGTGGCGGCGGCCGTAGGCGAAGTAGACCACGAAGCCCAGGGCCATCCAGATGATGAAGCGCAGCCAGGTGTCGACCGAGAGGTTGACCATGAGCCACAGGCAGGCCAGCACGGCCAGGATCGGGACGAACGGGACCCAGGGGACGCGGAAGCCGCGGGGCAGGTCGGGGCGGGTGCGGCGCAGCACGATGACGCCGATGGAGACCAGGACGAAGGCGAACAGGGTGCCGATGTTCACCATCTCTTCCAGGGTGCCGAAGTCGACGAAACCGGCCAGCACGCAGCAGATCACGCCGACGATGGCGGTCAGGCGTACCGGCGTGCCGCGCGAGCCGGTGTGGGCCAGCCAGCGCGGCAGCAGGCCGTCGCGGGCCATGGCGAACAGCACGCGGGTCTGGCCGAGGAACAGCACCATCACCACGGTGGTCAGGCCGGCCAGGGCGCCGATCGAGATGACGTTCTTGGCCCAGTCGACGCCGTGGATGGCGAAGGCGGTGGCCAGGGTGGCGTTGTCGCCGGCGAGGTCGGTGTAGGGGACCATGCCGGTGAGCACCAGGGTGACCGCGACGTAGAGCACGGTGACGATGAGCAGCGAGCCGAGGATGCCGCGCGGGACGGCCTTCTGCGGGTTCTTGGTCTCCTCGGCGGCGGTGGCGACCACGTCGAAACCGATGAACGCGAAGAACACCAGGCTGGCCGCGGCGAGCAGGCCGTACCAGCCGAAGTTGCTGTCACCGGCGCCGGTGACGAAGGAGAACAGCGACTGGTGCAGGCCGCTGGCGCCGTCCTCGGCGGGCTGCGACGGCGGGATGTAGGGGCTCAGGTTGGACGCCTTGAAGTAGGTGGCGCCCAGGACGAGCACCAGCGCGATGACGCCGAGTTTGATCGCCACGGCGATGGCCGAGACTCGCGAGGACACCTTGGTGCCGACGGCCAGCAGCACGCCGAGCACGGCCAGCAGCGTCACCGCGCCCCAGTCGAAGGTCACCGAACCCCACTGCACGGTCGCGGATTCGAAGCCGAAGACGGTGCCCAGATACTGCGACCAGCCCTTGGCGACCACCGAGGCGGCCAGTGCGAATTCCAGGATGAGGTCCCAGCCGATGATCCAGGCGACCAGTTCACCGAAGGTGGCGTAGGAGTAGGTGTAGGCGCTGCCCGCCACAGGGACCGTCGAGGCGAACTCGGCGTAACAGACGGCGGTCAGGCCGCAGGCGACGGCGGCGAAGACGAAGGCCAGCGACACCGACGGCCCGGCCACATTGCCCGCGGTGCGCGCGGTGAGGGTGAAGATGCCCGCGCCGACGACGACGGCGACACCGAAGATGGTGAGGTCCCAGGCGGTCAGGTCTTTGCGCAGCCGCGAATCGGGTTCGTCGGTGTCGAGGATGGATTGCTCCACCGATTTGGTGCGGAACAGTCCGCTGCCGCGCCCGGTTGCCCGGCGCGCTCCTGGGGTGGATTCCGGTGTCGACACGGTGTTTCTCCTTTTGTGCAGAACGTCTTCGTGGATTACCCGGGTCCGGGTCAGTGCACGCCCTGCATGTGGCGTTTGATCCAGGGGGCGATGGCCACGACGACCAGGCCCGCCGCGATGGCGGCGGCGCCGCTGATGCCGAAATAGGCCGCCTCGTTGTCGGGGCTGTAGTAGCGCGCGAGCGTGCCCGCCATCGAGGTGCCGATACCGACCGAGAAGAAATACAGCGCCATCATCTGCGACCGGAACGCCTGCGGCGCCAGGTGCGTGGTGACGGCCAGGCCGATCGGCGAGAGCAGCAGTTCCGAGATCGCGAACCCGCCCAGGATGGCGAACACCGCCAGCACCGGCACGGTCTTGCCCTCGAAACCCGACAGCAGCGCGAACAACCAGAACGCGATACCCATGCCGATCACGCCGAGCGCGAACTTGATCGGGGTGCTGGGCGCGCGGTTGCCCAGTTTGGTCCACATGAGCGCGAACAGCGGCGAGAGCGTGATGATCCACACCGGCTCGACCGAGCCGATCCAGCTGGCGGGCGCCTCCCAGCCGAAGATGTTCCAGTCGATGCGTTCGTCGGAGTAGACCGCGAGCATGGTGAACATCTGCTGGAACAGCGACCAGAACACCGCGTTGGCGATGAACAGCGGGATGAACGCGCGCACCCTGGTGCGTTCGATCGGGGTCACCTTGGGGCTGCTCAGCAGGACCGCGAAGTAGACGATCGAGGCCACCACGATGACGCCGGTGGTGACATCGGAGAGATTGTCCAGGGTGATCAGCCCGGCGACGATGGCGATCACCACCACCACGGCGGCGACGGCGACCCCGATCAGCACCGGGGTCAACTCGCGGCGGGTGATGGGGTTGGCCACCTCGCGGCCGTGGGTGCCCAGATTGCGGCGGAACACGACGTACTGGGTCAGGCCCAGCGCCATGCCGACCGCGGCGGCGGCGAAACCGGCGTGGAAGCCCCATTCGCGCTGGAGCAGGCCGGTGAGCAGCGGGCCGGTGAAGGCGCCGATATTGATGCCGAGATAGAACAGCGTGAAGCCGCCGTCGACGCGCGCGTCCGCGGGCGCGTAGAGGGTGCCCAGCAGCGAGGACGCGTTGGCCTTGAGCGCGCCGCTGCCCAGGGCGACGAGCACCAGGCCGACCCCGACGCCGCTCAGACCGGGCAGCACGGCCAGCGCGATGTGGCCGGCCATCACCACCACGCCGCCGTAGAAGACGGTGCGTTCCATGCCCAGCACCCGGTCGGCAATCCAGCCGCCGAGCACCGTGGACAGGTAGACCAGGCCGCCGTAGGCGCCGACGATGCCCAGCGCGGTGCCCTGATCCAGGCCGAGGCCGCCCTCGGTGGTGGAGTAGTAGAGGTAGTAGCCCAGGATCGTGAGCATGCCGTAGAAGGAGAAACGCTCCCACAGCTCGACACCGAAGAGGTTGGTCAACCCGATCGGATGCCCGAACAGGGTGTGTTCGGCAGCCGCGTCGGCCGGGCCGGGCTTGTCGCCGAGCCGGGGTTCTTCCGTGGACATGAGGGAAACGATCCCACGTCGCCACGGCGTACAGCAATTTTCCCGCATCTTCGCGATTCGGCGTGCCGTGCGGGTCGCGCGGGCAGATCTCACCCGGCGCGGGCCGGTGCGACGAATTACGCTGGACAGGCCCGACTCCCGCGACGGATGGGAACACAGACGTGCTGACAGCCGAGGTCACCGTGCCGGTGCCGCCGGAGCAGGCTTTCGCGTCGCTGGCCGACGGCTGGCTCTACTCCAGCTGGGTGGTCGGCGCGTCGCATATCGGCGAGGTGGACCCGGGCTGGCCCGCCGTGGGCAGCCGCATCCACTACCGGTTCGGACTGTGGCCGGTGCTGATCAGGGACACCACGGTGGTGCGGGCGGTCGACCGGCCGTATCGGCTGGAACTGGAGGCGCGGCTGTGGTCGGTCGGCTCGGCCTCGATCGAGCTGACGCTCACCGAGGCGGTGCCGGGCCAGACCACCATCCGGATGGTGGAACGGGCGGTGAGCGGACCCGCGCGCTTCGTGCCGGGACCGGCCCAGGATCTCGTCTTCGCGATGCGCAATCAGGAATCGCTGGATCGGCTGGCGAACCTGATCAGGGCGCGGGCGCGCGATCACTGAGGCGACGGCGCGGCTCGCCGGGTGCGCGGAATCCGGACGTGGCATCCGTGCAGCGAATCCCGGAAGACGCTGTGCGAGAAGGGGTCAGCTCGGTCGAGCGCGGTTTGCCTCGGCGGTGTTGTCGGCGGTCAACCGGTAGACGGTGCGTTCCAGCGTCGGCAGGATCTCGGTGCTCGGCAGCGCGCCGGTGGCGAAGCGGCCGATCAGGGCCAGCACCATATTGCCCAGGATCAGGCCCAGATCGTGCAGGTAGCCGGGGTCGAGATCGCGCAGCGCGACCGCGGCGGCGGGCAGGACCGCGGCCAGGCCCTGGCTGTCGAGACGTTCGCCGCCGGGGCCGGTGCGGGCGTAGTGGTACGCCTCGAGCATCCGGGGGTTGCGTTCCCACGGCTCGAAGACGGTGCGCAGCATGCGATTCAGGCAGTCGCGGACGGATTCGTCCTCGCCGGGAACCGTCACCTCGGCGTAGGTGTTCACCTGCATCCACTGCTCGAGCGCGTCGACCATCAGTTCGTCCCTGGTGGGGAAGAGCCGGTAGATCTTGGCGAGCGAGACGTGGGCGTGCGCGGCGACCGCGCGCAATTGCACGGCTTCGTAGCCCTCGGAGTCCAGCAGGTCCAGGACCGCCGCGATGATCTTGGCGGAAGCGTCCGATTCTGGTCCCTTTCCCACGAGTGAATGGTAGCGTCGCGCTCCGGTAACGCTGTTACCGCAGGATGAGGTCGGTGCACGCCTCGTCCGCCACCGCGCATCTCCTAGCGAAAGGCGACCCCCGTCCCGGGTCGACGACAACTCCATGACTTCCTCGTTCTCGCGCACCGTCCGCCGCTGGGGCGTCCTCGCCGCCGCGCTGCTGACGATGCCGCTCGCCGCCGCCGTGCCCGCGGCCGCCGACCCACCCGCCCGCACCGCCGACTGCCTGCCCGGCTCCCTGCCCGAACCCGGCCTGCAGGGCGACGTCCCCGCCGCCGACCGCGACAGCGGCCGCAGCCGCGACGGGTACCGCTGCAATATCCGCCTGCTCGGCTCGTCACCCGGGCGTGGCGGCGGCATCACCTCGGTGACCTTCGACCACTGCGCCTACATCGGCACCTTCTTCCCCGGCAATCTGCTCGGCCCGGCGCAGGGCGTGCGGGTGATCGATGCGGCCGACCCGGCCGCGCCGGTGCACACCGAGACCCTCACCGAACCGGCCATGCTGGCGGGCACCTGGGAGAGCCTGAAGGTGAACGCGGCCAGGAAACTGCTGGTCGGCACGGGTGTTCCGGCACTGACCGGCGCGGGCCTGCTGTCGGTCTACGACATCTCCGACTGCGCGCACCCACGCCTGCTCAATCCCGGCCCCGGCTCGGACCTCGCGCTGCCCCTGCCCATCACGGCCCACGAGGGCGGCTTCTCGCCCGACGGGAACACCTACTGGAGTTCCGGGGTCGCGCCCGGCTTGCTCAGCGCCGTGGACCTCACCGATCCGGCCCTGCCGCGGGTGATCTGGCAGGGCATTCCCGGACTGTCCATGCACGGCTTCGGCATCGCGCCCGACGGCAACCGGATGTATCTGGCGAACAATACCGGCGGGCTGAAGATCCTCGACGTGAGCGCGGTGCAGCGCCGCGACAGCGCGCCCCACGTGCACGAACTCGCGGATATGCCGTGGACGGACGGCTGGGCCACCCAGCACGCCGTGCCGGTGAGTTACGGCGGCACCCCGCACGTGTTCGCCGTGGACGAGGCCGGATCGGGCGGGGTGAAGCTCATCGACGTCTCCGACGACCGGCGTCCCCGGCTCGTGCGGTCGATCAAGCTCGCGATCAACCAGCCCGAACACCAGGACAGCATGATCGCCTCGGCCTCGGGTGGGTCGCTGTTCGCCTACGACGCGCACTACTGCGCCGCCGACCGCCCGGTCGACCCCACCGCGCTGGCGTGCAGCTGGACCTCCTCGGGCATCCGGGTCTTCGATGTGCGCGACCCCGGCGACATCCGCGAGATCGCCTACTTCAACCCGCCCGCCCGCACCGGCGAGAACGCCGAACTGTGGAACTCCCCGCACGCCCTGGCCTCGATCATCGGCCCCCCGCTGCTGGCGGCACCGTCGGTGGCCCAGGCGGTGCTCCAGGGGCAGTTCGACCCCACGCAGGCGAGCGGTTCGCGCACGGGCACACTGGCTTTCGGTGACCTGTCCACCGACTGGTGCTTCGCGCCGCCGGAGTGGCGCGGCAATCAGCTGTGGACGGCCTGCGCCGACAACGGGTTCCTGGCGATGGAACTCTCGCCCGCGGTGTACACGCCACCGGCCGACCAGCGATCGACCACCGGATCATGAAGGCGCCCAAGGTGTTCCGTCTGCTCGCCCAAGGCGCGCTGGCCGTGCTGCTGCTCGCCATGGGCGCGGCACTACGGCCGCTGGTCTCCTCGAGCCCACCCGAGCCGGTGCTGACCGCGACCGAGATCGCCTTCGTCCAGGACATGGTGGCCCACCACAGTCAGGCGCTGGTGCTGGTGCAGCGACTCGACCCCGGCGCCGGGCCCGGCGTGCTGGCGCTGGCGGGCCAGATCGCCGACGCGCAACGCACCGAGCTGGGCATGCTGCTGGGCTGGCTGCGGCTGGCCGGTGCGTCGGTGACGAACGCCGAGCCGATGTCCTGGATGACCTCGGCCCACCACGGCACTGCGGCACAGGATGATTCGGGCATGGCGAGCGCCGCCGAGCTCGACGAACTGTCCGCCGCGCGCGGTGCCGCGGCCGAGGTGCTGTTCCTGCGGCTCATGCAGCGCCACCACTACGGCGGGCTGCGGATGGCCACCGCCGCGGACGGACTCCTGCTCGACGGTGAGGTGAAGCGGGCCGCCCGCGACATGATCACCGGCCAGGGCCGGGAGGCCGGACTGCTGGGAATGATGCTCGCCCAGCGCGCGAGCTGACCGAAAATCCTGGGCCACCGGCCCGTTCATCGATGAAGGTTGTTGTGTCATGTCGACATTCACTCGCCGGTCACTGCTGACCGGTGCCGCCGCGCTGGGCCTCGGCCTGGCCGTC
This sequence comes from Nocardia sp. NPDC004415, assembly GCF_053602435.1. Lineage (NCBI taxonomy): Bacteria > Bacillati > Actinomycetota > Actinomycetes > Mycobacteriales > Nocardiaceae > Nocardia > Nocardia sp. NPDC004415. The sequence continues at coordinate 43,398 of NZ_JBSGDP010000042.1, read as the reverse complement.
ACCCCGCGCGCCGGAGCCCGTCCGCGCACGAATATCCCGCTCACCCGCGAGGACCGCCGCGTGGTGGTCATCGGCTCCGGTTTCGGCGGTGGCGTCACCGCGCTGCGGCTCGCGCAGGCCGGGGTGCCGGTGCTGCTGCTCGAACGCGGAAAGCGCTGGGCCACCGGCCCGAACGCGCAGACCTTCCCGCATGCCACCCAGCCGGACAAGCGCACCCTGTGGCATCGCTCCGATCCGGTGCTGTTCGGGCGGCCGATGCTGTTCGAGCCGTATACCGGTCTGGTGGAGGCGGTTCCGGGCGCGGGCATGACCGCGCTGTGTGCGGCGGGGCTCGGTGGCGGATCGCTGATCTACCAGGGCATGTCGCTGCAACCCACCCGCGAGGTGTTCGAGACGCACTTCCCGGCCGAGCTCGACTGGGGGCTGATGGACCGGGTGCACTATCCGCGCGTGGCGCGCATGCTCGGCCTGGCGACCGCGCCCGACGAGCTGATCGAGACCGAGAACTACGCGGCGGCACGGATATTCGCCGACCGGGTGCGCGCCGAGGGCTATCCGCTGTCGAAGATCCCGATGCCCATCGACTGGAACTACGCGCTGGCCGAGCTGCGCGGGGAGATGGCGCCGTCCTATACCAACGGTGACGGGGCGATGGGGGTGAACAACGGCGGCAAGAACTCCGTCGACGTCACCTATGTCGCCGCCGCCGAGGCGACGGGGCTCGTCGAGGTGCAGACCCTGCACGAGGTGACCGAGCTGGAACGCGCCGCCGACGGGCGCTGGGTGGTGCACGTGGACCGGGTGGACCTCACCGGCACCGTCCAGGAAACCAAGATCATCACCACGACCACGCTGGTGCTGGCGGCGGGCAGCCTCAACACCACCCGGCTGCTGGTGCGCGCGGCGGCGAAAGGCCAGATCACCGACCTGCCCGACGAGCTCGGCCGCGGCTGGGGCACCAATGCCGACCGCATCTATGTGTGGCACGACCCGGTGGCCGGATTCGGTGCGGCACAGGGTGGTCCGGTGGTCTACGGCAGCAAGAACTGGGACGATCCGCACAACGCGTTCACCGTCATCCAGGCGTCGATCCCGCCGGTGTCGCTGGACGCGGGCTCGACCATGCTCGTCGGGTACGGCGTGAGCGAGGGGCGCGGGGAATTCGTCTACGAATCGGGCAGCGACACCGCGACACTGCGCTGGCCCGGGGACGGCGACCGGGCCATCCAGGAGGGGCATATCGCGCCCGCCGTGCGGCGTATCGCCGGACCGGGCAGCACACTGCTCGACACCAATCTGGCCTTCCCGTCGACCTGGCATCCGCTGGGCGGCGCCAACATGGGCACGGTGTGCGATCTGGACGGGCGGGTGCTCGGGCAGCGGGGACTCTATGTGCTCGACGGTGCGCTCATGCCGGGCAATACCGCGGCCTGCAATCCGTCGATGACGATCGCCGCCGTCGCCGAGCGCGCACTGGACAATCTGGTCCGCACCGACGTGGGCACGATCATCTGAGCGGGTCCGGCGCGCCTGGGAGGGGGCGCGCCGGAGCGGGCTCAGCCCGCCGAGCCGGGGATCGGCAGGAACCAGGGCAGCAGCCCCGAGCCCGTGCCGGGACGCGGTGCGCCCGAGCCGAGGTCGGCGTCGAAGGAGCCGGTGCTGCTGCCCAGGTCGGCGTCGAACGAGCCGGTGCCGCTGCCGGTGGGCGGGCCGAGTTCGACCGAACCGGAGGGGAACAGGTCCCAGTCGGCGCCGCCCGCGGCGCTCGCGGTGCCGCCGGCGGCGAGCAGGGTGGCCGCGGCGAGCGTGGCCAGCAGGCCCGCGCGGGTGAGGGATGTGGATACGGACACGGGTGATACCTCCGAGCACTTCGCTGTGATAGCACCCAGACGGTAACTGAAATATGTGGATTTCACACCAGATCGGACCTGGTCGGCCTAGGTCGTCGCGGCCCCGCGCTGCCCCACTTCCATCTGCACCCGGTAGCGATCCGACCGGTACCAGCTGTGCGTGTGCTCGATCGGCACCTCCGCGCTGAAGGACACCCGGTCGAAATGCAGGACGGGGGAACCCTTCTTGACACCGAGCAGCGCCGCCACCCCGGACTCGGCGGCCTGGGCGTCCACGGTCTGCACCGCGCGTTCGATCGGCCTGCCGTAGCGCTCGGCGGTGGTGCGGTAGATCGAGCCGGTCAGGTCGTGGGCGATCAGGCCGGGGACGAGTTCGGGATTGAACCAGGCGTCGTCCACGCTGACCGGGTCCTCGTCGGCCAGGCGCAGCCTGCGCACGTGATAGGCGCGCGCGCCCTGCGGCAGGCGCAGCGCGCGGGCGGTGGCCTCGGGCGCGATGCCCTCCTCGGCGACGAGCACCAGTGTGGTCGGGTGGTGACCCAGCGCGCGCATCTCCTCGGTGAACGAGGCCAGATGCAGCCGCGACTGCACCGGCCGGTGCGCGACGAAGGTGCCCTTGCCGCGCACCCGCACCAGATAGCCCTCGTTGACCAGCTGACCGATCGCCTCACGCACCGTGATCCGGCTGACGCCGTAGTCCTGCATGAGATTGCGCTCGCTGGTCATCAGGTCGCCCGGCTGGAGCTCCCGCGTGCACTTCTGCAGCAGGATCGCGCGCAGTTGCTCGTGCTTGGGCACCGCGCTGTCGCGCAGCGGTGCGGGCATGGGGGCGGCTCCTTCCCCTGGTCGGCGGTCCGGTACTGACTGGTCATGTCCGGCCGGTTCAGAATACGCGACCAGGGCGCGCCCGCCCAGGGCCTCAGCGGATGCCGGGCGTGCGCGGATCGGTGCCGACACAGCCCAGGATGAGGCATCCCGGCGGGGCGTCGGCGAACGGTGCCTTCGGGGTCTCGCCCAGGCAGTCCAGGAAATTGCAGCCCGGGTAGGCGTAGGGGCCCACCCCGAGGGTGCCGAAGAAGGCGTCCGGGCGCGCGATCATGGGATCGGTGACGCTCACGTCCGGAGCCTGCTGGTACTCGCCGGGGTCCGGCAGCACCGGATCGCGGAAGGAGTTGATCAGCGCGCGCATCACGCTGTGGGTGTAGTTGGAAGATGCGCCGGGGGTCGCGATGCCGGTCCAGTTCAGCATGAGCCCGAGGCTGGGCACGATGTAGCTGTCGTTGCGCAGCATGCCCGACATCTTCACCGCGTCCAGTGGCAGACCGGGGAATTCCAGCCGGCACGGTTCGCCGTTGATGACGAACAGGAACCCGTAGCACGGCATGCTCGCCGAGGGCGAGAGCGCCTGGCGCATGTAGTCGGCGGAGATCACCTGCCGGTCGTTCCAGCTGCCCCGATTACCCACCAGCAGGCCGAGTTTGGCGAAGTCGTCGGGCGGCAGGATCAGGTGTGCGTGGCCGTAGGTGTTGCCCGCGCGGTCGCGGGCCCAGTAGTAGTCGGTGCGCGGGATGCCCAGCGGGTCGAACAGCTCGCGCTGGGCGAAGGTCTGGAAGTCCTCGCCGACGGACTGCTGGATCACGTAGACCAGCAGGTCGACCGCGCGCTGGCTGTAGCGGAACATGGTGCCCTGCGGGCGTTCGATCGGCATGGCCAGCGCCTGGGCCACGACATTGGGATCGAGCTGGGCCAGCCCGGTCGCACCCTCGGCGGCCACCGCCACCTCCATCCCGGAGGACTCGGTGAGCAGGTTGCGCACGGTGATCGCGCGGTGCGCGTCGTCACCGAGGCCGGCGGGCAGGTAGGTGCCGATCGGCTCGTCGATCTTCAGCTTGCCCGCGTCGACGGCGAGCCCGGCCACCAGCGCGACCACGCTCTTGGTGCCGCTCCACAGATTCCAGGCCACGCCACCGGATTCGGGGTTGGTCGGGCTGCCCGCGACCAGGCAGTTGTTGCGGTAGAGCTGGATGTTGAAGCGGGTGGGGTCGATCGCCAGGTCCATCGCGCGGGCCAGGCCGTCCGGATCGATTCCGACCTCGGCGGCGGTCGCCGTCTGCGGGGAGCGCCCGGAGCTGACCTCGCACTGTTTCGTGGTGCCCGGGTCGGCCTGCGCCGTGCCGGGCAGCAGCACGCCCGAGGTGAGCGCCAGCGCGGTGACCGCTCCTGCCACAACATGTTTCAGATAGCCGTACACGCGACCCTCCCGTTGATGTCTCCGGGAGGGAATCGTGAACGGTCACGTTCTTGTTACGGTGCGTCAGCTGCCGTAAGGCTGGCAGACCTCGATGGCGTCGTCCTTGGACGCGTTGAAGGTGTCGATCACGCCGTTGAGCTCGTCGGTGGGGGCGCGGCGGTCGAGGGTGTCGGCCAGGGTGTTGGTCTGGTCGCGGTAGATGCCCAGCGGGCCCGACAGATCCACGATCACGTCGGGGGTGAGCTTGCGGGAGAGGTCCTTGGCGTTGTTGCGCAGGGTGGTGACCGCCTCGCCCGCCTTGGTGTCGGTATCGGGTGCCCGGTTGTTGCTGGCATCGATATAGGCGTTGAAGGAGGCGACCGAGCTCTTGTTGGCCGCGCGCAGGCCGTCACAGGCGGTGTCGTTGGCCGCCTGGATCTGGGCCGCCTTCGACGACGCCGCCGCTGCCGAGGACGCCGCCACCTCCGAGGTGTACTGGGCGAGCTCGGTGAGGTTCGCCTCCGGGTTGCCCGGTACCTGCGTCGAGCAGGCGCCGATCAGGATCACTCCGGTGGCGGTCGCCGCGAGCGCGGTGCCGAGGCCCACTCGTTCCAGTACCCGCATGGTCCTTCTCCTCCCTCAAGGATGTGCCTCTCGACCGTACTGGCTGTACCGGGGTGGCGTCAGCTCGTGGGGGCCGATTCGATGACCAACCGAGACGCGGCGCCGGGGTGTCGGGCCCGGCGCCGCGCCGGTGCGCTACTGGCCGAGCATGCCGCGCATGGTGTCGATCTCGGCCTGCTGATCGGCCACGATGCTCGTCGCGAGCGCCCGGGCGTCGGTGTTGATCCCGCCCGCGAGCTCGGTGTCGGCCATGTCGACCGCGCCCACGTGGTGCTCGATCATCAGTTCCAGCCACTGCTGGTCGAACTCGGCGTCACGGGCTGCCTCGAGCTCGCTCATCTGCGCCTGCGACATCATGCCGGGCATGTCGTGACCGCCGTGCCCATCCGCGCTGGGGGCGGGCTTGCCGAACGAGGTGAGCAGCTCGGTGATCCGGGCCATCTCCGGGGCCTGGGCCTGTTCCACCTGCGCGGCCAGCGCGATGAGCTGCGCGTTCTGGGTGTGGCTGGGCACCAGCCGCGCCATCTCGATCGCCTGCGCGTGATGCGGGTACATCATCTGCAGGAAGGTGACGTCGGCGTCGTTGAACTCGACGGGCGCGGCGGTGGAACTGGTGGTGGTGGTCGTCGGCGCGACGGTGGTGGGGGTGTTGCCGCCCATGTCGTCGCCACAGGCGGTGGCGAACAGGGTGGTGGCGGCCGCGGCGGCGACGAGAACCAGGGTGCGGGTACGGGTGCTGGACATGGGTGATCCTCCTGGGGATTCGGGTGTGGTGTCGGACAGGGCGGGCCGTGGGGACGGCCGACCTGTCAGATCCGCAGAATCGCCAGTTGGGAGAGGGTCAGGACGGTCCACGGCGGTGACCGCTCGCGCCTGCCCCGCCAGATCAGCTGCGCGGAGCGCACGATCGCGGCGCCGTCGCCGAGGCGGTAGAGCAGGATCAGGGTCAGCGCCGCCGCGAGGGCGGCCAGCACGAAGACGCAGCCGTGGATTCCGGCGTGCTCGGTGCAACCGGCGGCGCCGCAATCGGTGTCGACCGGCGCGGGGGTCGCGGCGTCCTGGGTGAGTTCGGCGTGATGGGCCGGAGGGGAATGCTCGGCGTGACCGGTGCTGAAGACCGCCGAATGCATGGCGACGATCCCCGCCAGCAGGACCAGCACGGCGAGGGCCCTGGCGATACCAGGAACCCGCGAGTGCGATCGCCGCTCGTCCACGGCAGCCAGTCTAACCAGCGGGATCACCGGCGCGGAAATACCCCGACGCGGTAGGGGTAGAGCTACTGGGTCGCGATGTCGACGACCACGCGCGGCGGGTCGGCCAGGGCGGTCACCGCGAACGGCGGGGACCCGGCGCCGATGCCGATGAACGACTGCGTGACGCCTTCGTAGACCAGCGATTTGTACACACCGGTGATGGCGGGGGCGGCGGGATCGGTCACGGGATCGGGGCCGTCGTAGGGCGGCACGACCGAATCGAACGGGTAGGCCGAGCCCAGGATGCGGACCTCGAGGATCGATTCGCCCGCCACCTCGACGGGTCGTCCGCTGCCGTCCTGGACCGCGCTGTCGGTGTAGGCCACCTTCCAGCCGGGGGTTCCGCTGCCGCCCAAGGTGTAGACGACCCGGTCGAAGCCCGCTTCGTGGGCGATCCGGATGTCGGTGACGGTCAGCGCGGCGCCGGGGGAGGCCGGGCCGGACTTGGGGGTGCTGTCGGTGGGGACCTCGCCGCTGCGTTCGACGAACGTGCTGGTGGTGCTCGTGGGGGCGGTGGTCGAGGTGCCCGGCGCCGCGGGGGTCGCGACGGGCGCGTCCTCGGTGTCGCAGCCGGTCAGGGCCGCCGCGATCCCGGCTACCAGCACGAACACTCCGAGCTTGCGCATGAGCCGATGGTAAGCACGGCCGGGGCCCGGGTGGGGGGAAGCGGGCGGGGTGTGTCCGGTTCCACGGTGTGCGCGGGCCGGACGGGGCCGGATGTGACTGTGGGGCAACGATCTAGCACACTTGTCGGGTGGACAGAGCCGAGGACGTATTCAGCCGGTTGCGCCGGTTTCCCGACGTGGAGGCGCCGAACCTCTATGCCGTCGACGCCGCCGACCGCCTGCTCCTCGATACCGCCGACGAGGCCCTGGCCGCGGTGGGTAGCGGTGAGGTTGCGGTGATCGGCGACGCCTACGGCGCGCTCACCCTCGGCGCGGCCACCCGTCACGACCTGACCGGTCTGCGCGTGCACCAGGACCTGCTCACCGGTGAGGCGGCACTGGCGGGCAACGCCAAGAGTCTCGGCCTCACCGACCGCTACACCGCGCACGGGCTCGACGCCGACCTGCTCACCGGCGCGCGCGTGGTCCTGCTGCGGCTGCCCCGGATGCTGCCCGGCCTGGCCGAGATCGCCGAGTCCGTCGCCCGCTACGCCGCCCAGGACGTGACGGTCTTCGCGGGCGGGCGCGACAAGTACCTGACCCCCGCCATGAACGGCGTGCTCGGCGAGTTCTTCGGGCAGGTGCGCGCCGGACGCGGCCGACAGAAATCGCGGGTGCTCGTGGTGGGCGAGCCGCTGCCGGTCGGCCCGAGCCGGTTCCCGGTGCGCGAGCACATCATCGAGATCGACGGTGACGTGGTGGCCCACGGTGCCGCGTTCTCCGGCCCTCGCCTCGACATCGGCACCCGCTTCCTGCTCGAACACCTCGACCGGATGAAGCCCGACGCGCGCGAGGCCATCGATCTCGGCTGTGGCACCGGCATCCTGGCCGTCGCGCTGGCCAAGTCGCGCCCGCACATCCGGGTGGTCGGCACCGATCAGTCCGCGGCCGCCGTCGCCTCGGCCAGGGCCACCGCGGTCGCCAACGGGGTCGCCGACCGGGTGACGGTGGTGCGCGACGACGCGATGTCCTCGGCCGCCGACAACAGCGCCGACCTGGTGCTGTGCAATCCGCCGTTCCATGTGGGCGCCGCCGTGCACACCGGTTCGGCAATCAAGATGTTCGCCGAGACCGGCCGGGTGCTGCGGCCGGGCGGGGAGTTGTGGACGGTGTACAACTCGCACCTGAACTATCGCGGAGTGGTCGAGCGGATGGTCGGGCGCACCGATGTGATCGGCCGGAACCAGAAATTCACGGTGACGCGGTCTGTCCGTGGTCTGCGCGACGTACAACGATAGGGCGGCACCGACGCGGTAGAGTCCGATTTGTCCGAACGGGCGGTGGGGTGATCACTGATCGCGCCGCTGGGAACTTTGTCCGATCGTGACACGTTGAACAGGGCAGTTGGAGCTGTGCTCACGCTGCCAGGCGTACAGCGACTCGTGAAACTCCAAGAAAGGCGCACGGTGCGTACCTCATCGAATCCGGTGTTCAAGAACTTACCCCGCCAGGAGGGTGTCGGCGGTTACGCGAACTTCGGTTCGGGCGTAGCCGGCGCAGGCCAGTTCGGCAACCAGCAGTACGGACAGCAGCAGTACGGCGAATACGGGCAGCAGTACGGCCAGCAGTTCCAGCAGGCCCCCGCCACCCGCGCGATGACCATCGACGACGTGGTCACCAAGACCGGCATCACCCTCGCGGTGCTCACGGTCACGGCGATCATCTCGTTCGCGCTGTCCTCGGCCAACCCCTCGCTGGCCCCGCTGTTCGTCATCGGCGGCGGCCTGATCGGCTTCGTGCTGGTGATGGTGGCCAGCTTCGGCCGCAAGATGGACAACCCCGCCATCGTCCTGTCCTACGCGGCGTTCGAGGGCCTGTTCCTCGGTGCCATCTCGCTGATGTTCACCGACGTGACCTTCGGCGGCGTGGGCGGTAGCGCCCTGATCGGCCAGGCGGTGCTCGGCACCTTCGGCGTGTTCTTCGGCATGCTGGTGGTCTACAAGACCGGCGCCATCCGGGTCACCCCGCGCTTCACCCGCATGCTGCTCGGCGCCATGGTCGGCGTGCTGGTGCTGATGGTCGGCAACCTGATCGCGAGCTTCTTCACCGACGGCGGCTTCGGCCTGCGTGACGGTGGCGCGCTGGCGATCGTGTTCAGCCTGGTCTGCATCGCCATCGCCGCGTTCAGCTTCCTGCTGGACTTCGACGCCGCCGATCAGCTGATCCGCGCCCAGGCCCCCGAGAAGGCCGCCTGGGGCGTCGCCCTCGGCCTGACCGTCACCCTGGTCTGGCTCTACATCGAGATCCTGCGCCTGCTGAGCTACTTCCAGCGCGACTGATAGCGCAGACACGAAAGAGCGGCCCACCGGAATCCGGTGGGCCGCTCTTTTACTGTCTATCTCAGCTGAGACGCTCGATGACCAGCGCCATACCTTGCCCGCCGCCGACGCACATGGTCTCCACGCCGAACTGCTTGTCGTAGGTCTGCAGGTTGTTCAGCAGGGTGGTGGTGATGCGGGCACCGGTCATACCGAACGGGTGACCCAGCGCGATCGCGCCACCGGAGACATTGAGCTTGTCCTCGTCGATCTTGAGCTCACGCGCGGAGCCGAGCACCTGCACCGCGAAGGCCTCGTTGATCTCGAACAGGTCGATGTCGGAGACCGACTTGCCCGCGAAGGCCAGCGCCTTCTTCACGGCCTCGACCGGGCCCAGGCCCATGATCTCCGGCGACAGGCCGGACACGCCGGTGGAGACGATGCGGGCCAGCGGGGTCAGGCCCAGCTCCTTGGCCTTGGTGTCGCTCATGATGACCAGCGCGGCGGCGCCGTCGTTGAGCGGGCAGCAGTTGCCCGCGGTGACGGTGCCGTCGGGGCGGAACACCGGCTTGAGCTGGCTGACCGCCTCGTAGGTGACACCCGCGCGCGGGCCGTCGTCCTTGCTCACCACGGTGCCGTCGGCCAGGGTGACCGGGGTGATCTCGCGCTCGAAGAAGCCGGACTTGATGGCCTCCTCCGCGCGGTTCTGCGAACGCACGCCCCAGCGGTCCTGGTCCTCGCGGGAGATGCCGGTCAGCGAGGCGACGTTCTCGGCGGTCTGGCCCATCGCGATGTAGGCGTCGGGCAGCAGGCCGTCCTGACGCGGGTCGTGCCACGCGCCCGCGCCGCCCTCGGCGGTCTTGGCGGTGCGGGCCTCGGCCTCGGCGAACTCGGGGTTCTTGGTGTCGGGCGAGCTGTCGGCCGAACCGCGCGCGTAGCGCGAGACGGTCTCGACACCGGCGGAGATGAACACGTCACCCTCGCCCGCCTTGATGGCGTGGAAGGCCATCCGGGTGGACTGCAGCGAGGAGGCACAGTAGCGGTGCACGGTGGTGCCGGGCACCACGTCCAGGCCCAGCTTCACCGCGATGATGCGGCCCTGGTTGAAGCCGCCCTCGCCGGCGGGGGAGCCGGTGCCCAGGATGATGTCGTCGATCTGGGTCGGGTCGAGCGAGGGCACCTTGGCCAGCGCGGCCTGGACCATCTGCGCGGTCAGGTCGTCGGGACGCATACTCGCCAGGGACCCCTTGACGGCACGGCCGATCGGGGAGCGGGCGGTGGAGACGATGACGGCCTCGGGCATGAGGACTCCTTTTCACATGGCTGGCGAACGGCTGTGTACTAACCGGTCCATTCCGAATCTACGTCTCGCTGTGCGCTACCGGAAGACCAGGTCGGTTGCGCACGGCCGCGATCAGCACGGGGAGCAATTGGGCGGCGGCGAGCTCGTAACCCGCCGCCGACGGGTGGAATCCGTCGGTCGCGAACAGGATCTCGGGGGCGGCCCGGAACTCCGAGGCGACCAGCGGCGAACCCATCGGCACCGCGATGCCGTCGGCCAGTGTGGTCGCCATCGTCTGGGCCTTGGCCAGGCGCACGCTCCAGTTCGCGACCACCGTGCGCAGCGGCTGCTGGATCGCGGTGACGGTGCCCAGATTCGGGCAGGTGCCCACGACCACCAGCGCGTCGGCCGCGCGCAATCGCGCCACCGCGCTGGCCAGCCTGCGCGCCGAGGCCCGGATGGAGTGCTTCTTGGTGATGTCGTTGGCGCCCACCAGGATGACGGCCGCGTCCGGCGGCGGGCCCGCGACGAACATCGCGTCGACCTGCCCCGCGAGCCCCTTGGAGGTGGCCCCCGAAATGGCCTTGGTGCTCAACCTGATCCGCAAGCCACTCGCCTCGGCCAGCCCGCGCGCCAGCCGCACACCCGGCACGTCGTCGGCGCTCAGGCAGCCCAGCCCGGCGGCGGTGGAGTCACCGAAGATCATCAGGTGCAGGTCGCTGGGCACGCCGGTGCGCCACGGCTCGGGTCGCCGGGCGCCGGGCGCGTAGACGCCGTCGGCCTCGGGTGGCTTGGAGGTGTCACGCCCGATGACCGCCCGCGCGGCACCGGCCTGCGTCATCAGCAACCGATAAGTGGCCCAGGAGATGGTGCCCGCGCCGGACCCGGCGAGCACGGTGGTCGCGCCGGTGACGACAGCCGCGCGCAGTCCGACTCTCATGCCCTAACGAAATCAGGTGATCCGCGCCGGGACAAGCCCGCGCGCCCGCGCCGCGCCGGTGCCATGGCTCACTCGATCGGACCAGGTCGCGCCGCCGCCCCGGGGTTCTGGAACGATGGGGTGCATGCGCATCGCGGATCACGTCGTCGACCTCATCGGCAACACCCCCCTGGTTCGGCTGAACTCGGTGGTCGGGCCCAACGCGGGTCTGGTGGCCGCCAAGATCGAATACCTCAACCCGGGCGGCAGCTCCAAGGACCGCATCGCGGTCAAGATGATCGACGCCGCCGAGGAAGAGGGCCTGCTGAAGCCGGGCGGCACGATCGTCGAGCCGACCTCGGGCAACACCGGTGTCGGCCTGGCGCTGGTGGCCCAGCAGCGTGGCTACAAGTGCGTGTTCGTGTGCCCGGACAAGGTCAGCGAGGACAAGCGCAATGTCCTGCGGGCCTATGGCGCCGAGGTGGTGGTCTGCCCGACCGCCGTGCCGCCGGAGCATCCCGACAGCTACTACAACGTCTCCGATCGCCTGGTCCGCGAGATCGACGGCGCCTGGAAGCCCAACCAGTACGCCAACCCGGGCGGCCCCGACAGCCACTACGAGACCACCGGTCCGGAGATCTGGCGCGACACCGACGGCAAGGTCACCCACTTCGTGGCGGGTGTCGGCACCGGCGGCACCATCACCGGCACCGGCCGCTACCTCAAGGAGGTCTCCGGCGGCAAGGTCAAGATCATCGGCGCCGATCCGGAGGGCTCGGTCTACTCCGGCGGCACCGGACGCCCCTACCTGGTCGAGGGCGTCGGCGAGGACTTCTGGCCCTCGGCCTACGACCCGGCCGTCCCCGACGAGATCATCGCCGTCTCCGACGCCGACTCCTTCGAGATGACCCGCCGCCTGGCCCGCGAGGAGGGCCTGCTCGTGGGCGGTTCCTGCGGCATGGCCGTGGTCGCCGCCATCGAGGTGGCCCGCCGCGATCCCGACGCCGTCGTCGTGGTGCTGCTCCCCGACGGTGGCCGCGGCTACCTGTCGAAGATCTTCAACGACAAGTGGATGAGCTCCTACGGCTTCCTGCGCACCCCGCTCGAGACCGGCCCCGAACCGCTGGTCGGCGACGTACTGCGCGGCAAGTCCGGCGAACTGCCCGACCTGGTGCACACCCACCCCTCGGAGACCCTGCGCGACGCCATCGAGATCCTGCGCGAATACGGCGTCTCGCAGATGCCGGTCGTCGGCGCCGAACCGCCGGTCATGGCCGGTGAGGTCGCGGGCAGCGTCACCGAACGCGACCTGCTCTCCGCCGTCTTCGAGGGCCGCGCCCAACTCACCGACTCCGTCGCCCAGCACATGAGCCCCTCCTTCCCCCTCATCGGCTCCGGCGAACCCATCTCCACCGCCACCAAGGCCCTGTCCGACACCGACGCCCTCATGGTCGTCGAAGACGGCAAGCCGGTCGGCGTCATCACCCGCCACGACCTCCTGGGCTTTCTCAGCACCGGCCACTGATCCCGAGGACTCTGTCGGTCCTCGGTAATACAGTGCCGTCTGTGGCAGATGTGTACGAGTTCTCGATGACGGTGGACCTGCGCGACAGTCTCAGCACCGAGGAGGTCGCGCAGCTGCGCCGCCACCTCGGGCTGGGCGAGTTCTCCGGGGACGAGTCGTCCCCGGAACCTTTACTGGGTTCGCACGAGCCCGCCTGGAAGATCGGCGGCATGCTCGGCGCCGCCCTCGAGCGCACCCCGGACGGCTGGCATCTCGAGGCCCGCCAAGAAGTCCACCCCGAGAATTTCGCCGACCTCGCCGCGCTGATGCGCCACCTCTATCTGCACGTCGCCTTCGACCGCGTGGCCGCCGACGGCTCGGTGGAACTGGCACGGCTGCGCTGGTACGAGGACAACGAGTCGACACCGCTACTCGTCCGCGACGGACAGGTGTTCTGGCCGGAATAGGCGTGCCTGCCGGTAGGATGTCCGTATGGCCAAAAGTAAGATCACGGTGACGGTGGATGAGGCGGTGGTCGAGCAGGCACGTAAGCTCGGCGACTCGCATCTGTCCGCGGTGGTCAATGCGGCGCTGACCGAGCATGTCGAGCGCATGGCACGCAATGCCGCGCTGGGCGAGCTCCTCGAAGGCTGGGACGCCGAGTTCGGTGTGGTGTCGGAAGACGACGCGCGCTATGCCGCGGCGGCGTTCGCCGAACTCGACGGAGCCGTCGGCGAACAGCGCGACATCGCATGAGCCTGCCGGTCGTACTCGACTCGGACGGGCTTTCGGCCCTCTGCGAACCGAAACCTCCCGCCCGATTGCGGGCATTGCTCGCCGAAGCGAAGACGCGCACCGCCGAGGTGCTGGTACCCGCTGTCGTCTGCGCGGAAGTGTGCCGCGGCGCGGCCCGGACGCGGCGGGTCGAGACGCTGGTTTCACGCAAACCGCACGATCACCCCTGGCAGCGTCCCGTGGCGATCGTGCCCACCGACTTCGACATGGCCCGGCTGGTCGGCGCCATCCTGCACGGCGCCCAGGTGGGCAGCCGCTACCTCGCCGACGCGCATGTGGTGGCCCTGTGCGCCCGCTACGGCGGCGGACTTGTGATCACCTCCGACCCCGACGACATCCGCCAGCTGGCGGCTGCCGTCCCGTCCGCGCGAATCATCACCCGCAGCCCCGACTGACCTCGAAGGTGTAGCGAGATGTTCGCCACTGGGCTTCATCGGGTCGGGATGGAATTGATACCATCCAGTAATGTTTTCGCCCGGGCCCGCGTTGCTGGAATTCTCGGCACGACGTCATCTGCAGCAGTTGAATACGGAATTCGGGGAGCCCGCGGGGGTGGCGGCTGCCGAGGTGCCCGGGCTCACGGCGGAGCTGGATCAGCATGCCGCCGCGGTGCGCGACATTCTCGAATTCGGGGTCGAGGACGCCGGGCGGATTCCGGTGAACATTCTGCTGGCCGGGTATGTGCGTGGGCTGATCGAGCACACCGAATTCCCGGTGTTCCCGCCGCTGGACTGGCGCGAGGCGGACTGGCTTTCGCTGCGGGTCGCCGCGGTGTGCAGGCACGCGGGGTTCTGAGAGCGCGAGAACGGCGCCCCGTCGAGGTGACAGGGCGCCGTCGCCGGTCGGTCACATATTCGTTTCCCGGGTCTCGACCCACTCCTGGGTGGTGCTGACCCGCTCGCCCGCCCGGGTGGCGTCCTCCTTGCCGCGCTGGTAGGCCTCGGCATGCCCCTTCATGGCGGGCATCTCCGCCTCCAGGCCGCCCAGCACCCGGTTCCAGCGCTGCTCCATCGGGCGCACCAGGCCACCGCCCACGCCGACGACCAGGATGCCGCCGATGGTGGCGAGCACCGCGATCAGGATCGGGGTGGTCACCGTGGTGGCGACGCCGATCTGGTTGAGCGCGGCGATGATGCCGATACCCCAGATGAACACCGCGGCGATCTTGCCGAGCAGCGGCCCGTAGGACAGCCCGCCGAGCACATTGGTGATCATCTCGCTGACCGCGTGCGCGATGGCCGCCGCGATCACCACGATCACGATCGCCACCGCCGCCTTGGGCAGCCAGGCCACGATGCTGGTGAGTAGATCACTGACCGGATTCGGCCCGAACACCCCGAAACCGATCTGCAACGCGATCAGCAGAATCGCGTAATAGGCGATCTTCGCGAGAATATCGGAGGCGTCATATTTGCTGCGGGACATCATTTTCCGGATCTGCCCGCGTTCGACGAGCCGATCGAAACCGACCCGCTCCAGGACGGCGTCGACGATTCTCGCCACGATTTTCGCGATGATCCAGCCGATGATCAGGATGGCGACGAAGGCGGCAGCCTTCGGAACGAATTGCGCGACCGAACTCCACGCGTCAGTCATGCCCTGCTGGAAATCGATCGCAACGACGGTGGTATCCACAGCACTTCCTTTCGCTCTTCCGGGCCGCCGCGGCCGATTTGCCGAAGCGCCGTGTCGAGTATCTACCCGTGATAGCGATACTGAATCAAGGTGTAGCTATACCGTTGCCTCGATCCCGGTCAGGGCAGGGGTCTTGTGCATCCGGAGTGCTCGAGTCACTGTAAGTAAGTGGTTACTTGCACAGGAGGTGACGTGGCGGCCACGACGCGCGAGCGGATCATGGACGAGGCGCTGCGGCTGTTCGGCGAGCAGGGCTTCGCCAAGACCTCGGTCGCCCAGATCGAGCGGGCGGCCGGGCTCTCGGGAGGGTCGGGCGCGCTGTACCGGCACTTCAAGTCCAAGGACGAACTGCTGGTGCGGGCGGTGGACGCGCGGTTGCGCGATCGCGCCGAATGGGACCTGTTCCTGTCGCCGGAGTTCTCGCTGACCGAGGCGCTGACCGTGTTCGCCCCGACCGGTGACCGGGTCGAGATGCTGCTCGCGCTGTGCCGGATCGGCCTGGCCCGCCTCGACCACGACCGCGACGTGACCCGGATTCTGCTGCGGGACAACTCGATTCCCGCACCGCTGCTCGAGGTCTTCCGGGAGCAGGAGTACGCGGTGGTGATGGCCGCCGTCACGCGGGGACTCGTGGAAATGGCCGGACCCGCTGCGCGTGAACAGGATTGGGAGGCGGCCGCCGCCGTCCTGGTCGGCGCGCTGGCGCACCTCTGGATGACGACCGACATCTTCGACGGGGGCCACCCGGCCGACGTCGACACCGAGCGCTACCTGCGGGCCACCGCGGAGCTGATCGCCGCCCGGCTCGACCGGGCGGGCATCGAGGGAGAGGACAGCTGATGAACACACCCATCACCGTCATCGGGGGCGGGCTGGCCGGGCTCACCGCGGCGATCGACGCCGCCGAAAAGGGCGTTCCGGTCAGGCTTTTCGAGGCACATCAGAGTCTGGGCGGACGTGGCCGCGCGACCCCGCCGCCGCATGTCGCGCACGAGGGCGCCCATGTGTTCTATGCCGACGGCCCGCACTACACCTGGCTGAAGGAGCGCGGTTTCGTCGCGGGGCTCGGCTGGCCCGGACTCACCGATGCCGCGAAGGTCGGCTTCCGGGTGGACGGGCGGCTCCGGCGGGTGCCGCCGGTCGGGATGCTGCGCGCGCAGGCGCGCAAGTGGACGCAGGCGCCGGTCGACGTGGATTTCCACAGCTGGGCCACCGAACGCTGGAATGAGCGGACCGCCACGCAGGTCGCCAACGCGATCAGCGTGGTCACCTACGACGCGGACACCGGGCGGTTGTCGGCGGCGTTCGTCTGGGATCTGTTCCAGCGCGCGTTGGGCGTCACCGTGCCCGGGGTGCGCTGGGTGCGCGGGGGCTGGCAGCAGGTGATAGACCGGATGATCGCGCGGGCCACCGAGCTCGGGGTCGTCATCGAGACGGGCGCCCGGGTCGACGAGCTGCCCACTGGCGGCCCGGTGATCGTGGCCACCGACCTCGACTCGGCGCGCCGCTTGCTCGGTGACGAGAGTCTGCACGGCACCAGCGGTTTCGCGGCACTGCTCGACATCGGGGTGACGAAGGATCGCCGCGACCGGTTCGTGGTGTTCGACCTGGACGAGGCGGGCTTCTCCGAGTGCTACACCGCCCAGGACGACACCATCGCCCCCATCGGCGAATCACTCTTCCAGCTCCAGATGCCGGTGCGCGAGAACGAATCCCGCGACAGCGCCCACCAGCGCCTGGAACGCCTGGCCGACGCGGCCCTCCCGGAGTGGCGCTCCCGCACCACCTTCCACCGCACCTCCACCGCCAAGAACCGTACCGGCGCTCTCGACCTGCCCGGCACCACCTGGCGTGACCGCCCCGCCATCGACCGCGGCGACGGCGTCTACCTGGCCGGTGACATGGTCGCCGCGCCGGGCATGCGCGGCGAGATCTCGATCAACAGCGCGCTCACCGCCGCCACGTCGGCGGTGGCGGCCGCCCAGCGTACGTCCGGTGTGCGAGATGGCGGCATCAGCGGTCGATAGCCGCGACAGACCGACCGGGAAGAGGCGGGTGCCGGTGTCGAGCGTCGGCTGTTCGGATTGCGGTGAGCGCAACCATGGGCCCAGCCGGGGTGGGGCTGCTGAACTGGCCTCATGGGCACCGAACGCCGGAAGTTGAAGACGGTCACAGGCGTCAGCGGGTCGCGGGACGTGTACGCCGCCGCAGTGGACCCGACCCGCTCCACCCTCGACGAGGCGGTGCGGATCGCGAAGATCGCCGAGGAGAACAAGATCGGCGCGCTGTTCGCGGCGGATCTGCTCAGCTTCGGCGCGCAGGGGGCGATCGGGGCGCAGGAGCCGCTGATCCAGTTGGCCGCGCTGAGCGCGGTGACCACGCACGTCGGCCTGATCGCCACGGTCACCACGACCTTCCACCACCCCTACAACCTGGCCCGCCTGTTCGGCACGCTCGACCACATCAGCAACGGCCGGGCGGCCTGGAACGCGGTGACCTCCTCGCTCGGGGAGGAGAACTACGGCACGGGCGACCTGCCGAGCCCGGAGGAGCGCTACGCCCGCGCCACCGAATCGCTCGAGGTGGTCAACGCGCTGTTCGACAGCTGGCGGCCGGGCGCGCTGCGGCCCGACGGCCGGGGTGGTGCCGTGCTGGACGCGTCGCTGGTCGAGCCGATCGACTATGTGGGGCAGTACTTCTCGGTGCGCGGGCCGCTCAATGTCCCCACGCTGCCGCAGGGCAGGCCGGTGCAGTTCCAGGCCGGGCAGTCCGCGGGCGGTATCGAGCTGGGTGCCCGCTTCGCCGAGGTGGTGTTCACCTCGCTGCCGACGCTCGAGGACGCGGTCACCTACACCAAGAAGATCCGCACCAGGGCGGCCGAATTCGGCAGGCCCGCAGGGCTTCCGCTGATCTTCAGTTCCCTGCACGCCACCTACGGCGCCACCGAGGCCGAGGCGCGCGAGCTGGTCCGCGAGGCCGCCGAGGCCACCGATTTCGACGCGGGCCGGGCGCTGCTGGCCGACATGCTCGGCGGCAAGATCGACCTGTCCGAGCTGCCGCTGGACCAGCCGATCCCGGAAAGTCTGCTCCCGCGCGTCGATTCGGTGCGGCGCAGGCGTGGCCGGGTGGAGATCTTCGGCAAGCTCGCGGCGTCCGGCAAGACCCTGCGCGAATTGGTGATCGCCGCCAAGGACACCGGGCACTGGGCCGTCGCGGGAACACCCGAACAGGTGGCCGACGCCATCGAGGAGCGCTACCGGGCGAACGTGCTCGACGTGATCACCGTCGGCGGGCTCACCGACGCCAGGACCGGCGATTTCGTGCTCAACGGCCTGCTTCCCGAACTGCGCCGCCGCGGCATCCTCGACACCGACTACTTGGGCGCGACCTACCGGGAGAACCTGGAATTGCCCGCCGTTGGCGCGGCGGGGGAGGTGGCGCGCGCGGGGGAGTGACAGCGGACGCGGAGTTGCGCGAATGGGCTGTCCGATGGATTCTGAGCGGGTATAACCGATTCGAGAAAACTTTCGGCAAACCAGATCGGCGAAGCGAAAGGATCCGCTGTGCATGTCACCGACCCGGCCGTCCAGCTGCTCGGCATGAGTCCCGTCGTGGCGGCGGGCGCAGGCTATTCGGTGCGGCGGGGCATCGCCGGTGTGTGGCGCCGGTGGCCGTACGCGCCGCTGCTCGGCCGTCTCGCGGCGGCGTTCATCTGGGGTTGCGGTGGGGTCACCGGGCTGACGGTGCTCGGCATCCCCGCGGCGATCACCGTGCCCATCGCGCTGACCGTGCTCACGGTGGTGCTCGCGGTGCTGGCGCTGGCCTTCGCGAGCGGGCTGATCCGGCCCGCCCCGCTACCGGTGCGGAGCGTGCCGGTCGGCTGACCTAGCGGAAGGCGTTGGCGTCGGTGAGGGCCTTGCCGAGCACCAGCTGATGCACCTCGGCGGTGCCCTCGTAGGTGAGCACCGACTCCAGGTTGTTCGCGTGCCGCAGCACCGGGTAGTCGAGGGTGATCCCGTTGGCGCCCAGGATGGTCCGGCACTCGCGGGCGATGGCGATGGCCTCGCGGGTGCTGTTGAGCTTGCCCGCGCTGATCTGCTCGCCGGTGATCTCGTGCCGGTCCTTCAACCGGCCCAGATGCAGCGCGAGCAGCTGGCCCTTGCCCAGCTCGAGTGCCATGTCGGCGAGTTTGGCCTGGGTGAGCTGGTAGCCGGCGAGCGGCTTGTCGAAGACCTCGCGGGTGCGGGCGTAGTCGATGGCGGCGGTCAGGCAGTCGCGGGCCGCGCCCAGCGCGCCGAAGACGATGCCGAAGCGGGCCTCGCTCAGGCAGGCCAGCGGGGCACTCAGGCCGCGGGAACCGGGGAGTACCGCCTCGGCGGGCAGGCGCACGTCGTCGAAATCCAGTGCGGCGGTGAGGGACGCGCGCAGCGAGAGTTTGCGGTGCAGTTCGCGGGTGGTGAAGCCGGGGGTGCCCGCGGGCACCAGGAAGCCGCGCACGCGGGGCTTGTCCTCGCCGGGTTCCTCGGCATAGGCCCAGACCACGGCCACATCGGCGACCGAGCCGTTGGTGATCCACATCTTGGAGCCGTTGAGCACCCAGTCGTCGCCGTCGCGCCGGGCACGGGTGCGCATGCCGCCCGGGTTGGAGCCGAAGTCGGGTTCGGTGAGGCCGAAGCAGCCGATCAGCTCACCGGCCGCCATCGCGGGCAGATACTGCTGCTTCTGCTCCTCGGACCCGTAGAAGTGGATGGCCGACATGGCCAGTGAGCCCTGCACCGACACCATGCTGCGCACGCCCGAATCCACCGCCTCGAGCTCCTGACAGGCCAGCCCGTAGGCGGTGGCCGAGGCGCCCGCGCAGCCGTAGCCATCGAGATGCATACCGAGCAGGCCGAGCTTGCCCAGTTCCGGGGCGATCTCGCGAGCCGGGAAGGTGCCCTGCTCGAACCAGTCGGCCACATGCGGACGCAACCTGCGCTCGCCGAATCGGGCCACGGTGTCGCGGATTTCGCGCTCCTCCGGCGAGAGCAGCGGGTCGATCGCGAACAGTTCCTCGACAGTCACCATGGCGTCAGCCTAACCCCAGCGTGCCGGGCGAATCCGGCACATCGTGCACGCCCGCACCCCCGCACCGCGCGCCGGAACCGGCCAACTAGTCTGGGGCCATGAGTGAGCTGGGATTCTCGACCAGGGCCATCCACGCCGGATATGAACCCGATCCTCAGACCGGCGCGGTGAACGTGCCGATCTACGCGAGCTCGACCTTCGCCCAGGACGGCGTCGGCGGGATGCGCGGCGGCTACGAGTACGCGCGCACCGGCAACCCCACGCGCACCGCGCTGGAAGCCAACCTCGCCGCCCTCGAGTCCGGCAGCTACGGTCGCGCCTTCGCCTCGGGCATGGCGGCCACCGACTGTGCCCTGCGCGCGGTGCTGCGGCCCGGTGACCACATCGTCATCCCCGACGACGCCTACGGCGGCACCTTCCGGCTCATCGACAAGGTCTTCAGCCAGTGGGGCATCGAGCACTCGCCCGCCCACATCGCCGACCTGGACGCGGTGCGCGCGGCCATCCGCCCTAACACCAAGCTGGTCTGGGTCGAGACGCCGACCAATCCGCTGCTGAGCATCGGTGACATCCCCGCGCTGGCCGACATCGCGCACGAGGCCGACGCCAAGCTGGTCGTCGACAACACCTTCGCCACCCCGTACCTGCAGCAGCCGCTGCTGCTGGGCGCCGACATCGTGCTGCACTCCACCACCAAGTACCTGGGTGGGCACTCCGATGTGGTCGGTGGCGCGCTGATCACCAACAGCGAGGAACTCGACACCGCGTTCGCGTTCCTGCAGAACGGCGCGGGCGCGGTGCCCGGCCCGTTCGACGCCTTCCTCACCCTGCGCGGCATCAAGACCCTGGCCGTGCGGATGGAGAAGCACTGCGACAACGCCGAGGTGATCGCGGAGTTCCTCACCAACCACCCGGCCATCTCCCAGGTGATCTACCCGGGCCTGCCCACCCACCCCGGCTACGAGATCGCGCAGAAGCAGATGCGCCGCCGCGGCGGCATGATCTCGGTGCGCTTGGCCGGTGGCCGGGACGCGGCGCTGAAGTTCTGCTCGCGCACCCGCATCTTCACCCTGGCCGAATCGCTGGGCGGGATCGAGTCGCTCATCGAGCACCCGGGCGCCATGACCCACGCCAGCACCGAGGGTTCGGAGCTGGAGGTGCCCGCCGATCTGGTGCGGCTCTCGGTCGGTATCGAGGACATCAGCGACCTGCTCGCCGATGTCGAGCAGGCCCTGAGCTGAGACGGAGCCCCGCACATGACGAAGCGCCCGCATCCGATGTTCGGATGCGGGCGCTCGCGTTCGGGTTCGGTTCGTGCGGGCTCGGCGTGGCCGGGCTCAGCCGTGGTACGGCTCCGCGCTGACCAAGGTCACCTTCATGGTGTTGCCGTTGGGCAGCGTGTACTCGCGGGTCTCGCCGACCTTGGCGTCGATCAGCGCGCCGCCCAGCGGCGAGTTGGGCGAGTAGGTCTCGAGATCGGTGGCGCCGAGGCCCTCTTCGCGGGTCGCGATGAGGAAGGTCTCGGTATCGCCTTCGTCACCGTCGTAGTAGACCGTGACGACCGAGCCGGGAAGGGCCACACCGGACTTGGTGGGGGCGACGCCGACCTTGGCGTTGTTCAGCAGCTCCTGCAGCTGGCGGATGCGCGCCTCCTGCTGGCCCTGCTCCTCACGCGCGGCGTGGTAGCCGCCGTTCTCCTTGAGGTCGCCCTCTTCGCGACGCTCGTTGATCTCGGCGGCAATGACCGGACGATTGGCAATGAGCGAGTCCAGCTCGCCCTTGAGCCTGTCGTGCGACTCCTGGGTAAGCCAGGTCACATTCTCGGTCATCTCGATCACTCCCTAGTAGTTGTTCCCGGCGCACCGGGATTCCCTGAAACCGGCGCGGTGACCTCGATCACGAGGGCATGCGCCAGCCCGACGGCTGGAGCGATCCTGGGGTGAACCCGTAACCCGGAAACAGCACCGCTGGCCGCCAATGCAGCAAACACGGCTCCGAGCCCCGGAACCGTGTATCAGCCCATTTTAGCATGTCTCATAAATATGCAGGTCAGGCCGGGCGCAGCGGGTTCACTGCACGCGCAGATAGTCCGGAACCTGTTCGGTGCAGCCGTAGATGTCGCCCGCCGAGGCGCGCGTCGAGGACTTGACCGTGGTGGTCACCTGAACACTGGTGTACTCCGATCCGGGCACCAGGACTTCGCGCCTGCCGACCTCGGCGCCGTCGCGATCCATCGCCCGCACGAAGCACACGACATCGCGCTGGGGCTCGTCACGGGTCACTTTCATGCGGATCTCGAGGGTGGAGTCGTCGACCACGACATAGCCGAGCTGCTCGGTCTCGATCGCCTTCGGCCCGTATTTCTGGAAGCCGAGATAGGCCACCCCGAACCCGGCGACCACCACGCCGACACCGAGCAGCACCATCAGCCAGAGCCGACGCGCCGGTGGCTTCGCGCCGTAACGGTCGGCGTGTCGGGCGGCTGCGGCGGCCGGGTCGGCCGCGGAGTCCGGTGCGGGGTCGCTCATCGGTTTCTCGCTCCCGGGGGTGGTCGGAACAAACGGGGGGTCGGATGGAACTATAGGGAACGAAGTTCTGACACCCGCGAGCGAGAGCGATGGTGAACGAGACGTGAGTGGCCTTCGCCTCATGGCTGTGCACGCCCACCCCGACGACGAGTCCAGCAAGGGCGCCGCGACCACGGCGCGCTACGCCGCCGAAGGCGTGGACGTGCTGGTCGTGACCTTGACCGGTGGTGAGCGCGGCAGCATCCTCAACCCGGCCATGGACACCCCCGGTGTCCTGGACCGGATCGAGGAGGTGCGTCGCGAGGAGATGGCGGCGGCCGCGCACGCGCTGGGCGTGCGCCAGCAGTGGCTCGGTTTCGTCGACTCGGGTCTGCCCGAGGGCGACCCGCTGCCGCCGCTGCCCGAGGGCTGCTTCGCGCTGGTGCCGCTCGAGGAGTCCACCGAGGCGCTGGTGCGGGTCGTGCGGGAGTTCCGCCCGCACGTGATCACCACCTACGACGAGAACGGCGGCTACCCGCACCCCGACCACATCCGCTGCCACGAGGTGTCGATGGCGGCCTACGAGGCGGCGGGCGATCCCACGAAGTTCCCCGGCGCGGGTGCGCCGTGGACACCGCTCAAGCTGTACTACGACCACGGCTTCTCGATGAAGCGGCTGGAGGCCTTCGCCGGCGAATACGAGCGCATCGGCGAGCCGTTCCCGCTGCAGGAGTGGCTGGACCGGATGCGCGAGTACAAGCGCGACGATGCCTGGGCCAGGGTCACCACCCAGATCGAGTGCTCGAAATACTTCCCCCAGCGTGACGACGCCCTGCGCGCGCACGCGACCCAGATCGATCCCAACGGGGCGTTCTTCGCGATCCCGCTGGAATTGCAGCAGCGGCTCTGGCCGACCGAGGAGTTCGAATTGGCCAAGACGAGAGTGTCCACCGCCATCCCGGAGACCGACCTGTTCGCCGGCATCGAGGACGCCGACCGGTGATGTTGGCTCTTCTCGCTCAGAACACCCCCACCGGTCCCGAGTTCGGCAAGGCCTCGCCGCTGGGTCTGCTGATCGTGCTGGTCCTGCTGGCGGGCACGGTGCTGCTGGTCCGCTCGATGAACAAGCATCTCAAGGGACTGCCCGAGACCTTCGAGCCCGAGCATCCGGAACCGGATCAGAAGGCAGACGAGGGCACCGAGCCCGGCGCGATTCCCGCCGAGCACGAGAGCACCGACCCGCCCAAGCCCGCGACCTAACCCGCCTGCGCGAAGTCGGTGACCAGTTCACCGATGATGTCGCGGGCGGCGGTGGCGTGTTCGGTGAGCGAGCGCGGCGCCCCGCTGACGCTCAGTTCGATCATGGTGTTCATCAGGCCGAACAGGACGACGAGCTGACGTAGCGCAGCCCGCCGCTCCGACGAGGTCATCTCCATGACAGTGCCATCGTGGTTGTCGCATCAAGTGTTTCGGCTACCAGTCGATCAGGTCGAGTTCGTGCAGGTGTTTGAAGACCAGCAGGGAGCCGGGGGCGACGTGGTCCATGGCGGCGTATTCGCTGACGGTGAAGTAGCGGAATTCGGCGATCTCGCCGGTGGCGTAGGGCTCGCCGGTGAAGTCGGCCAGGAAACAGGTCATGTGCAGGCCGGTGTTGCTGGCGTGGCCGTAGGCCTCGGCCTCGAAGATGCCCAGTTCGGCGACTCCGGCCAGGCCGACGCCCAGTTCTTCCTCGATCTCGCGATGTAGCGCCTCCAGCGGAGTCTCGCCGGGATCGATCTTGCCGCCCGCCATGTAGAAGACCTCTTTGCCTTCCGGGCGCGTCTGGATCAGCCTGCGGTCGCGGACATGGGCGAGGGCGGCGGTGCGGATCATGGGGATCACTCTAGGGTGTCTGAGTCAGCCCGGGCTATCGGTGTGGCCGTGCGGGTTTCGTCTTTCAGCGCCACGCCGGAGCGGCCCAGCGCGCGGGCACCGGCGACCAATCCGGCCACCACGCGGGCGGCGTCGGCGTAGGTGAGGCCCTCGGGCGGGTGGATATTGGACACGCAGTTGCGTTCGGCGTCGGTGCGGCCGGGGCGGGGGTCGTGGGTCAGGTAGACGCCGAGGCTGTCGGCGACCGAGAGGCCGGGGCGTTCGCCGATGAGGACCAGCACGGTGCGCACGCCGAGGGCCGCGCCGATGTGGTCGCCCAGGGCGACGCGGGCCTGGGTGGCGATCACCGGCGGGGCCAGGGTGTAGCGGTCGGCGAGTTCGTCGGCGAGGGTGGCCAGCAGACCGGCGCCGTGGTCGGTGAGGGCGCGTGGGGACAGGCCGTCGGCGAGCACGACACCGATATCGGCGCCGGTGTGCTCGATGCCGGTGAGGTCGGCGGGCAGCCGGCCAAGGTCCGGCCTGCGCAGGTATTCCGAGCGGTCGGCCGCGCGGCTGGTCACCGCGACCGGGTGCCCGAGTGCCATGCTCGCGATCTGTTCGGTGAAGATCTCGATCTCCAGCGGGACGTGCACCGCGTCCCTGGCGGCGGCGTGCGCCGCGCGCAGGGCCAGCACCTCGGCGGTCGGCAGGGCGTCACCGGTGCGGCCGAGCCCGATCCTGGCCTGGGTGCTGCGGCGCAGTTCGCGCCAGAACTCCTGGGCCACCGCGTCTTCGGCGCGCTCGTCCGGGGTCAGCTCGCCCACGATGTGTCCTCTCGGCTCCGGCTGCGGTCGCACGATGCGCAGAACTGGTTTCATCGGTTCACCGTCAGAGCGCGCAGCGGCGAGGACAGCGGCGCCACCTGCCGGATTCGGCCGTCGGCGTCGAGCATGCCGAGCCCGGCCAGCCACGACTCGAATTCCGGTGCGGGACGGAGGTTTCCGATACTGCGGGCGTAGAGGGCGTCGTGGAAGCTCAGGCTCTGGTAGCCGAGCATCACATCGTCGGCGCCGGGCACCGTGATGACGAAGGCGCAGCCCGCCGCGACCAGCAGGGTGAGCAGGGTATCCATATCGTCGGAGTCGGCTTCGGCGTGATTGGTGTAGCAGATGTCGACACCCATCGGCAGGCCGAGCAGCTTGCCGCAGAAGTGGTCCTCGAGGCCGGCGCGGATGATCTGTTTGCCGTCGTAGAGGTATTCGGGGCCGATGAAGCCGACCACGGTGTTGACCAGCAGCGGCTGGAGGTCGCGGGCCACCGCGTAGGCGCGGGCTTCCAGGGTCTGCTGGTCGACAGGCCGATCGCCCACGCCCAGATGGGCATTCGCGCTCAGTGCCGAACCCTGCCCGGTCTCCAGATACATCACATTGTCGCCGACGGTGCCGCGCCCGAGCGAGCGCCCGGCCTCGTTGCCCTCGCGCAGCAGCGAGATGTTCACGCCGAAACCGGTATTGGCGCCCTCGGTGCCCGCGACGGACTGGAAGACCAGGTCCACCGGCGCTCCCGCCTCGATCAGGCCGATGGTGGTGGTGACGTGGGAGAGCACGCACGACTGGGTGGGGATGTCGAAGCGCAGCCGGACTTCGTCGAGCAGGCGCAACAGGTCGGCCGTTGCCTGCGGGGAGTCGGTGGCGGGGTTGATGCCGATCACCGCGTCGCCGCAGCCGAGCAGCAGACCGTCGAGGGTGGCGGCGGCGATGCCGCGCGGGTCGTCGGTGGGGTGATTGGGTTGCAGGCGGGTGCTCAACCGGCCGGGTAGCCCGATCGTCGTGCGGAATCCGGCGCGCACCTCAGCGGCCTTGGCGACCGCGATGAGGTCCTGGTTGCGCATGATCTTCGAGACCGCGGCCACCATCTCGGGGGTGAGTCCCGGTGAGACCGCGGCCAGCGTCTCCGCCGCGGTCTCGGTCGCGGCGACGGCGAGCAGCCAGTCCCGCAACCCGCCGACCGTGAGATGCGCGATCGGGGCAAAGCCGAGGCGGTCGTGGCTGTCGATGATCAGCCGGGTCACCTCGTCGGTCTCGTACGGGACCACGACCTCGTCGAGGAAGGTCCGCAACGGCACCTCGGCCAGCGCCCACTGCGCGGCCGCCCGCTCGGCGTCGGTCTCGGCCGCGCACCCGGCCAGCTGGTCGCCGCTGCGCAGCGGCGTGGCCTTGGCCAGCAGGTCGACCAGGCCGTCGAAGGTGTGGGTGGTGACCCCGACAGAGCTGCGATACACGGTCATCGGGCGCCGTCTCCTTTCGCGGATTCGGGTGCTCGCCAGGCAGCGAGTGGGTCGCTGCCTGGCGTACTCGGTGCGGCTACTCCAAGTCTTGTTCGGCTTTCGCCAGGACCGCGAACTCCTCGTCGGGCGACTTCGCGACCAGGTGATGACGACTGTAGAGGCCGAAGTAGGCCAGGAAGGCGCAGAAGACGCCGAGGGTGAACAGCGCCGCCTTCGGGTCCACCAGGAAGGTCGCCGCCACCGACACCGCCGCGATGACCAGCGCGAACGAAGTGGTCGCGATGCCGCCGGGCGTGCGGTAGGGGCGCGGCATGTTCGGCTCGCGGACCCGGAGCACGATGTGGCTCACCATCATCAGCACGTAGCTCACCGCGGCGCCGAACACGGCCATGTTCAGCAGCATCGCGCCTTCGCCGGTGAGCGAGAGGGCGAAGCCGATCAGGCCGGGGACGATCAGCGCCAGCATCGGCGCCTTGCGGGAGTTGGTCACCGAGAGGCTGGTCGGCAGGTAGCCGGCGCGGGAGAGGGCGAAGGTCTGCCGGGAGTAGGCGTAGACGATGGAGAAGAAGCTGGCCACCAGCCCGGCCAGGCCGATGTAGTTGACCACCTTGGCCGCCGGGCTGTCACCGAGGGCCTCCACCAGCGGGTTGCCCGAGGCCGACGCGTCCTGGGCGCCCAGCGCGCCGGTCACCAGCAACAGCACCACCGCGCCGGTGACCACCAGCAGCAGCATGGCGACGATGATGCCCTTGGGCACGTTCTTCTCCGGCTCGGTCGCCTCCTCGGCCGCCAGCGGCACGCCTTCGACCGCGAGGAAGAACCAGATCGCGAACGGGATCGCCGCCCAGATACCCAGGTAGCCGAAGGGCAGGAAGGCCGAGGCGCCGGTGGCCTCGGCGTCGGGGGTGATGTCGGTGAGGTTGGCGGCGTCGAACTTCCCGATCGCCGCGACCGCGAAGATCACCAGGCCCACCAGCGCGATACCGGTGATCACGAACATCGCCTTGAGCGCCTCGCCCGCGCCACCCAGATGGATGCCGATGAACAGCGCGTACACCGCCAGATACACCCACCAGCCGTCGGTGATCCCGAACAGGTTCAGCGACTCCACATACGCGCCGATGAAGGTGGCGATGGCGGCAGGCGCGATCGCGTACTCGATGAGAATCGCCGTGCCGGTGGCGAATCCACCCCACGGGCCCAGCGCGCGCCGGGCGAAGGTGTAGCCGCCACCCGCCGCGGGCAGTGCCGAGGAGAGTTCGGCCATGCCGAGCACCATGGCCAGATACATGGCGGCGATGACGATCGCGGCGATCAGCAGACCGCCGAAACCGCCCTCGGCCAGGCCGAAGTTCCACCCGGAATAGTCACCGGAGATCACATAGCTCACGCCGAGACCGGCCAGCAGCACCCAGCCCGCCGAACCGGAGCGCAGGGTGCGTTTGGCGAGATAGTCGTCGGCGGGTGTGTCCGTAGCCGTGGTGGGAATCGCGTCGGTACTCACAGGAAAGCTCCCTCATCAACAAACAAGCGCGTAGCGACGGCAACGGTGATCGTCGAGGGTTGAAGAATGGTTGATGACTGTTACGGCCGTGGATCCCGCAGGTCAGCGGCGCGTATCGAGCGCCGCCGACCTGCGGAAACAGTGTTTCAGCTGGTGTTTCACATCACTGTGGGACGGAGTCACCGGTGGGTGGCGGGGGCTGGGATTCCAGCGTGGCCACCTCGTCGTCGGTGAGCAGGCGCGAGCGGATCAGGAACCGCACGCCCTCGGGGGCTTCCAGCGAGAAACCGCTGCCCCGGCCGGGCACCACGTCGACGGTGAGATGGGTGTGCTTCCAGTATTCGAACTGGTCGGCGCTCATCCAGAACGGGGTGTCCCCAGGCAGATGGCCCAGCAGCACGTCCGAGGCGCCCACGCGGAATTCGCCGCGCGGGTAGCACATCGGGGAGCTGCCGTCGCAGCAGCCGCCGGATTGGTGGAACATGACCGGGCCGTGCTGCCCGGTCAGTTCCCGCAGCAGCGTCGCCGCCTGGTCGGTGAGGTCGACGCGCCGCACCATCAGAAGAAGCCGAGCTTCTGCGGCGAGTAGCTGACCAGCAGGTTCTTGGTCTGCTGGTAGTGCTCGAGCATCATCTTGTGGTTCTCGCGGCCGATGCCGGACTTCTTGTACCCGCCGAAGGCCGCGTGCGCGGGGTAGGCGTGGTAGCAGTTGGTCCACACCCGGCCCGCCTTGATGCCGCGGCCGAGGCGGTAGGCGGTGTTCATGTCGCGCGTCCACACGCCCGCGCCGAGGCCGTAGAGGGTGTCGTTGGCGATCTTCAGGGCCTCGTCGGTGGAGTCGAAGGTGGTCACCGCGACGACCGGGCCGAAGATCTCCTCCTGGAACACGCGCATGTCGTTGCGGCCCTGGAAGATCGTCGGCTCGATGTAGTAGCCGCCGTCGAGCCCGTCGACGCTGCGCACCGCGCCGCCGGTGAGGATCTCGGCCCCTTCCTTCTTGCCGATGTCGATGTAGGACAGGATCTTCTCGAACTGGTCGTTGCTGGCCTGCGCGCCGATCATGGTGGCCTCGTCGAGCGGATCACCGCTCACGATCGCCTTGGTGCGCTCCACGCAGCGGGCCATGAACTCGTCGTAGATCGAGGACGCGATCAGCGCGCGCGAGGGACAGGTACACACCTCGCCCTGGTTGAGCGCGAACATCACGAAACCCTCGATCGCCTTGTCGAGGAAGTCGTCGTCGGCGGCCATCACATCGGGCAGGAAGATATTGGGACTCTTGCCACCCAGCTCGAGGGTCACCGGGATGATGTTCTCGCTGGCGTACTGCATGATCAACCGGCCTGTGGTGGTCTCACCGGTGAAGGCGACCTTGGCCACGCGCGGGCTCGACGCCAGCGGCTTGCCCGCCTCGACGCCGAAACCGTTGACCACGTTGAGAACTCCCGGCGGCAGCAGGTCCGCGACGAGTTCGACCACCTTCATGATCGAGGCGGGCGTCTGCTCGGCGGGCTTGAGCACCACGGCATTACCGGCAGCGAGCGCGGGCGCCAGCTTCCAGGTGGCCATCAGGATCGGGAAGTTCCACGGGATGATCTGCGCGACCACGCCCAGCGGCTCGTGGAAGTGGTACGCGATGGTGTCCTTGTCGACCTCGCTGATCCCGCCCTCCTGCGCGCGCAGCACACCGGCGAAGTAGCGGAAGTGGTCGACCGCCAGCGGCAGGTCCGCGGCCAGGGTCTCGCGGACCGGCTTGCCGTTGTCCCAGGTCTCGGCCACGGCCAGCGCCTCGAGATTGGCCTCGATCCGGTCGGCGATCTTGTTCAGGATATTGGCGCGCTCGGCGGGCGAGGTCTCACCCCACGCGTCGGCGGCGCGGTGGGCGGCGTCGAGAGCCAGCTCCACATCGGCCGCGGAGGACCGCGCGATCTCACAGAACGGCTGCCCGTCCACCGGCGAGGTGTTCTCGAAATACCGCCCCTCCACCGGCGGAACCCACTTCCCGTCGATGAAATTGTCATACCGCTTGGCGTAGCTGACGATGCTGCCCTCGGCACCCGGCTTGGCATAGATCATGTGCGGAGACTCCTCGCTGATTCCGGTGAATCGTGACGCCCATCACTATCCGCCGCCAGGGTTGAGGAAAGGTTGAACCCGGACCGATCAGGCGCGAAGTGCGCTGTGCAGGCGGGCCGCGGCCACGGCGCGTCGCGCGTCACGGGTGGACAGCAGGGTCAGTGCGTGTTCGTGGATGGTGATGTCGTCGGGGGCGGCTTCGCCGTAGGTCAGGGCGTGGTCGGCGTCGGGGCTCGACAGGACGGCGTTGCGCATGGCTACGGTGAGGTGGTCGCGCCAGGCGCGGATGCCCGGGGTGTCCGAATCCGGTAGCAGGGGGCCGTGATAGCGGCGGACCGCGGTGGTCAGGTCGCCGGATTCCAGGGCGTGCAGGACGTCGACGGCGTCGCAGGACAGGGGGGTGGTGAAGCGGTAGACGCGGTTGGTGATGTCGCCGCCGGTGGCGCGGCGCAGGTAGGACATCTCCGATTTCAGGGTGCTGGCGCCGACCGCGCGGTCGCCGTAGACGGCGTAGTGCAGGCGTTCGTGGGTGTAGCCGTTGTCGTCGAGGGCGAGCAGGGTGAGGATTTCCAGCTGGCGGGGGCGCAGGCGGATCGGGACGCCGTCGCGGAGCAGGGTGCCGCCGCCCAGGCAGGTCAGGCGCATACCGGCCGGTGCGGGTGTGGCCGCGCGCAGTTCGGCTTCGATGGCGGTGGTCAGCGAGCGCACGGTGGCCATGGCCAGCGGATGGGAGCGCTGCCAGGTGGTGGACAGGTCGAGCACGCCGAGCAGGGTGCCGTCGGCGGCGCGGATCGGCGCGCAGTAGCAGACCCAGCCGTGCAGGGCGGCCACCAGATGTTCGGCCGAGAAGACCGTGTGCGGCCGGTCGGTGCGCAGCGCCAGCGACAGCGCGTTGGTGCCCATGTGCGCCTCGTCCCAACGGCCGCCGGGGGCGAAGTTCACCTGTTCGGCGCGTCGGCGCATGACCGGTCCGCCGTCGGTCCACAGGATGGTGCCCGAGGCGTCGGTGACCGCGGCGACGAATCCGGCGTCGGCGACGCCGCGCAACTGTTCGCGTAACTCGGTGACCGGCGCGCGCAGGGGCGAGCGCGCCCACCGCGGTCCGATGTCGTCGGGTTCGCTCTCCGGCGCGCAGTCGCGGCCCGGGTCCACCGTGCGCAACGACCGCGACCAGGACTGCGCCACTTCGGTCCGCACCGCCGAACTGCCCGGCGCCGCCCCGCCCGCGGGCACCCATTGCGCCCACTCCCGTTCCAGCGCGGCTCGCTGGGCTGAGAGTGTCAGCTGCGGGGCCATCTGCGCGTCTTCCTGTTCGAGTGCACGACGAGTTCTGCACCTTCATCATGCCCCACCCCGCACCCACTGAGCAGCGGTTTCCAGGGCGGGACCGGGCCCGCTCGTACCATGGCGGTGTGCCCGTGGAGCCGGTTCGGATCGCCGGGGCCGTGGTCGATGTCGCGGTCCCGGAGTGGTCGATGGCGGGGGTCGGGTTGGCGGGGTTCGCCGGGCGGGCGGCGACGGATATCGAGTTGCGGGTGGTGCCGTATCCGGCGGCGACAATCTTCCTCGATTTCGGGGACGGGTGGCTGGTGGACACGGAGGGCGGGGCGCAGCAGCGGGGGAGTGCGGTGGTCGGGCTCGGGGCGGCACAGGTCACCGGGCGGGCGCGCGAGGCCGAGCTGATGCAGGTGCGGCTGTCGCCGGTGGTGGCCCATGCCGTCCTCGGTCCGCCCGAGGGCGCGCCGGTGGCCGCGCTGGACGAGGTGTGGGGCCGCGACGCCGAGTGGCTGCGGGAGCGGCTGCGCGTCGCGCCGGGATGGGACGCGCGATTCGCGATCGTGCGGGCCGAGCTGCTCCGGCGCGGGGCCGCGGGGAGCCGGGTGGACCCGGAGGTCGCCTTCGCGTGGCGCCGGATCGTGGTGTCCCAGGGCAGGATTCGGGTGGACGCGCTGGCGGGCGAGGTGGGGTGGAGCCGTAAACGGCTCTGGGCGCGGTGCAAGGCACAGCTCGGGGTGACGCCGAAGCAGGCCGCGCAACTGGTGCGCTTCGACAACGCCGCCCATCGGCTGGCCGCGGGGGACAGTCCGGCCGTGGTGTCGGCGGCGAGCGGCTACGCCGACCAGTCGCATCTGAGCCGCGCGGCCGTGTCGTTCACGGGGCTGACACCGGCGACGCTGGCGACCGCGCCGTGGCTGTCCGTCG
Organism: Nocardia sp. NPDC004415; assembly: GCF_053602435.1. Lineage (NCBI taxonomy): Bacteria > Bacillati > Actinomycetota > Actinomycetes > Mycobacteriales > Nocardiaceae > Nocardia > Nocardia sp. NPDC004415. Next base: position 10,889 of record NZ_JBSGDP010000042.1, on the reverse strand, counting down.
ACGATGTCGCGTGGGCGGGCCGCCCGTACGCACCCACCGGGTGACTCCGCCTGCGGGAACATTTGTCCAATACTTCGATTCGCGCGCGGGCGATGCTGGTGCCGTGTCCGGTGACCGCGTGTCCGACGCGGCGTGATCGAGGAGGTACGGCATGAACGAGGGGACCCGCCGGGAGAAGGTGTCGCTGGGTGTGCGGTTGCTGCACGCCGTGCGGAAGGACCCGGACTGGGAGACGCTGACGGCGCAGGAACTGGCCGCTTTCGGCGCGGCCGTGAATCGCACGGCTTCGTCCCGACCGGCCGGGCTGATCGCCGGGTTCCCGGATCGCGGCGCCACGATCACCTGGCAGGAGGTGGCCCTGCCGGATCGGGTGATCCCGGTGCGCGTCCACCGGCCAAGGCATACGGCCGGGGAGGCGCTGCCGCTCGTGGTGCACGTCCACGGTGGCGGTTACATGGGCACCGCGGCGCAATGCGATTGGGCGAACAGTCATTTCGCCGCCCGGCTGCCCGCCGTCGTTGTCTCGGTCGAGCATCGGCTGCTGGCGCCGGACACCCCGCTGTCGGCGGCCGTCGACGACGGCTGGGATGTGCTGCGCCACGTGGTCACCGACGCCGCGGACTGGGGGATCGACCCGGCGCGTATCGCCGTCGCGGGCGAGAGTTGCGGTGGGCTCATCGCGGCCGTGACCGCGATCCGGGCCAGGGACGCGGGTCTGCCGCTGCGCGCCCAGATCCTGGTCAACCCGGCCGTCGACCCGACCGCGTCGATGCTCGACTACCCCTCGATGACCGACCCCGGCGACAGCCCGATGCTGACCCTCGCCCGCCTGCGCTACTTCCAGCGACTGGCCCTTCCCCCGGGCGCCGACCCGGCCGCCGTCTCGCCGATCCACGCCGACCTGCGCGACCTGGCCCCGGCCCTGGTCCTGGTTCCGACCGTCGACCCCCTGGCCGACCACGGCCGCCGCTACGCGCAGCGGCTCCAGGCCGCGGGCACCCCCGCCCTGCTCCGCGAACACCCGGGCGCCCCGCACGCCTTCATCACGCTGCCGGGGCTGGTCCGGCAGGCGAAGACCGCACGGTCCCAGATGGCCGAATTCCTCGCCGACCGGCTCGCGGCGCAGCCGGTGCCGCGGTCACTGCGCTGAGGAGCGCGGGGGGTTGCCCGCGGCCAGGGCGGGTGTGGAAGGCTGGCGGTGTGAACCGGTTGGGTAGCGCGACTTCACCGTATCTGCGTCAGCATGCCGACAACCCGGTGCATTGGCGGGAGTGGGATGCCGACGCGCTGGCCGAGGCGGCGGCGCGCGACGTGCCGATCCTGTTGTCGATCGGGTACGCCTCGTGTCACTGGTGCCACGTGATGGCCCACGAGTCGTTCGAGGACCCGGCCACCGCCGAGCTGATGAACGCCGATTTCGTCTGCGTGAAGGTCGACCGCGAGGAGCGGCCCGATCTGGACGCGGTGTACATGAACGCGACCGTCGCCATGACCGGGCAGGGCGGCTGGCCGATGACCTGCTTCCTCACCCCCGACGGCGCCCCCTTCTACTGCGGCACCTACTACCCGAAGCAGCCGCGCGGCGGGATGCCCTCGTTCACCCAGCTGCTCACCGCCATCACCGACACCTGGCGCAACCGCCGCGACGATGTGGACAAGGCCGCCGACCAGGTCACCGAGGCCCTGCGCGCGCAGGCGACCGGACTGCCCGACGCCGAATTCGCCGTCGTCCCCGAACTTCTCGACAAGGCCGTGCTCGCCGTGGCCGCCGACGAGGACCGGACGAACGGCGGATTCGGTGGGGCGCCGAAGTTTCCGCCCTCGGCCCTGCTGGAAGGTCTGCTGCGGCACTGGGAGCGCACCGGTGACCGGGCGGTGTTCGAGCTGGTCGAGCGCACGGCCGAGGCGATGGCGCGCGGCGGCATCTACGACCAGCTGCGCGGTGGCTTCGCCCGCTACGCCGTCGACACCGCCTGGCTGATCCCGCATTTCGAGAAGATGCTCTACGACAACGCGCTGCTGCTGCGCGCCTACGCGCACCTCGCGCGCCGCGCGCCCGCCACACCGCTGGAGTCGCTGCCGCACCGGGTCGCGCGCGAGACCGTGGAGTTCCTGCTCGCCGATCTCGGGACCGCCGAGGGTGGATTCGCCTCCGCGCTCGACGCCGACACCCAGCTCGAGCCGGGTGGACCGGGGGTGGAGGGCGCCACCTATGTGTGGACGCCGAGCGAGCTGATCGGGGAACTCGGTCCGCTCGACGGGGTCTGGGCCGCGGAGGCTTTCGGTGTCACCACGGCGGGCAACTTCGAGCAGGGCACCTCCGTGCTCACCCGGCGCAGCGATCCGGTCGACAGCGAGCAGTCGGCGCGGTTCGACCGTCTGCGCGCGCAGTTGTCGCGGGTGCGCGCGCAACGTCCGCAGCCCGCACGCGACGACAAGGTGGTCACCGCCTGGAACGGGATGGCGATCACCGCGCTCGCCGAAGCCGGTGCGGCACTGGAGGAACCGTCGTGGGTGGCCGCCGCGGTGCGCTGCGGGCGGTTCCTGCTCGACGTGCACCTCGTCGACGGACGGCTGCGGCGAGCCTCGCTCGACGGTGTCGTCGGTACCCCGCCCGGCGTGCTCGAGGACTACGGCTGGTGCGCCACCGGACTGCTGGCGCTGTATCAGGCGACGGGCGAACCGGATTGGCTCGCCGCCGCGCAGCTCGTGCTCGACGCGGCCGTCGCCCACTTCGCCGACCCCGAGCGCCCCGGCAGCTGGTTCGACACCGCCGACGACGCCGAGACCCTGGTCGCCCGCCCCCGCGACCCGATCGACGGCGCCACTCCCTCGGGCACTTCGGTGCTGGCCGAGGCGCTGCTCACCGCGTCCGCCGTCGCCGATCCCGAGGCGGCCGTGCGTTATCGCGAACTCGCCGACCACACCCTGGCCCGCGGTGCCGTTCTGCTGGCCCGCGCGCCGCGCACCGCCGGACACTGGCTCGCCGTCGCCGAAGCCGCCGTGCGCGGTCCGATCCAGATCGCCATCGCCGCCACCGAGAAGTCGTCGGCCGCGACGGAACTCCTCGCGACCGCCCGCGCCGCCGCCCCCGGTGGCTCGATCGTCCTCGCCGCCCCGCCGGACACCGCACCCCTGCTGGCCGATCGTCCGCTGGTGAACGGCACCCCGGCGGCCTACGTCTGCCGCGGCTCGGTCTGCGACCTGCCGGTCACCGACCCCGCCGACCTGGCGGCGGCACTCCAGCGATAGCCGGCCGCTTGCGCGCGCCCGGTCCGCCCTCAGCGGGTCGGTGGGAGATCCGTCCAGGTGCGGGTGCGGCCGGGGATGCCGCGCAGGCGGAGGTCTTTGTAGCGCTTCCATTTGGCGCGTTCGGCGGGGGTGGCGGCCTGGAGGAGGGCGTCGCTGACGAGGATGCGGCGGGGGGCCTCCTTGGCGACGGTGGTGAGGCGGGCGGCCTCGTTGACGGCGTCGCCGATGACGGTGAACTCCAGGCGGGTGTCGGAGCCCACGTCACCGGCGAAGACCTGGCCGCGGGCCACACCGATACCGATGTCGAGTTCCCCGGTGGCGACCACCTCGTCGCGGATGCGGCGGGCCGCGCGCAGGGCGGGGGTGGCGTCGTCGGGCAGGGCCGAGGGCGCGCCGAAGATGCACAGGGCGGCGTCACCGGCGAACTTGTTGACCAGGCCGCCGTTGTCCTCGGTGGCCGCCACGACGGTGGCCAGCAGCCGGTTGAGTTTGTGCACGAACTCCGTCGGCGCCATCTCCGCCGACAACTGCACCGAGCCCGTCACGTCGACGAACAGCGCCGACACGATCCGCAGATCGCCGGTGAGATCGGTGCTGCCCGCCAGCGCGCGTTCGGCCACCGTGGAACCGACGTGCCTGCCGAAGACGTCCTCGGTGTGCATCCGGTCGCGCAGCGTCGCCGCCAGCTCGTTGACCGAATGCTCCAGCCGCCCGATCTCGCTGGTGCTGCCCACCGGCACCCGCACGTCGAGTTCGCCGCGGGTGATCCGGTCCAGCGCCCGGTACATCGCGCGCATCGGCGTGGCCACCGAGCGCGCGAGCAGGCCGGTCGCCAGAGCGCCGACCAGCAGCGCCACGATCGAGAACAGCCAGGCGGCCCGCACCCGGTCCGAGGCGGGACTGGACCGGTCGCTGAGGACGACGATGATGATCAGCCCGGGCAGCGCGCCCGAGACCGCCCAGGTGACCAGTACCCGCACCAGCACGGTCGAGGTGGGGTGCACGGTCGGTCCGAGCACCGCGGCCACGATCGGCACCGCGGGCCGGATCAGCCGGTCCAGGATCAGATAGCCCACACCCGCGGCCTCCAGCGCGCCGAGCGCGAAGCCCGACAGCAGCACCGGGACATTGTGATAGTCGGTGTAGTGGTCGACCAGGTAGACCGTGAGCAGGATGCCCGGTGTCCACAGCGCGATGGCGCGCACGGTGATGGCCGCGGGCAGCCGCACCAGGGCGCGCGCTTCGTCGGGAGTGGGTTTGCGGCCGTCGTCGAGCCAGCGCAGGTAGCGGCGCCGGTCCCAGAGCGCGATCGCGACGCCCGCGGTGAGCGCGACGGCCGGGTAGATCATGATCGCCACCGCGGCGCCGTGCCAGTCCTCGCCGACGCGGGTGAAGACACCGCCCGCCCAGGAGATCAGGAAGATGGCGGCGAGACCGACCATATTGGCCGTGATGACGACAAGGGCCAGCCCCACATAGGACTGCAACGCCCAGCGGACCAGCCGTTCGAACACGCGACCCAGCGTGGCGCCCGCGGACGCCCTGGCCTCGCGAGCTGCGCTGACGGGTGACACGACTGTCCAGCATAGAAGGCGCGCGGGCGGGGGACGCGCGCACGCGCCGATTCAGCCCAGGACGACCAGCCAGATGGCCAGGTAATGGCACACCGCCGCGAGCACTGTCGCGGCGTGGAAGAACTCGTGATGCCCGAAGTCCGGCCACGGATTGGGCCACTTCGTCGCGTAGAGCACGGCCCCCACGCTGTAGATGACGCCGCCGATCGCGAGCAGCACCAGCGGCAGCACGCCGACATTGCGCAGCAGTTCCGGCGCGACCGGCACGATCGCCCAGCCCAGCAGCAGATACAGCGGCACCCCCACCCAGCGGGGCGCGGTCGGCCACAGCAGTTTCAGCGCGACCCCGGCCAGCGCCCCGGCCCAGACCACGGCCAGCAGTGTGCGCCCGGTCGGCCCCGGCAGGCCGAGCAGCGCGAACGGGGTGTAGCTGCCCGCGATGAACAGGAAGATCATCGAGTGATCGGCGCGTTTCATCCGCACCCTGGCCCGCACGCTGTTCCAGGTCACCCGGTGATACACCGCGCTGATCCCGAACAGCGCGCACACCGACACCCCGTACACCAGCGTCGACCAGCCCGCCGTCGCCGATACCCCGAACCCGAAGGTCACCAGCACCGCGACGGCCACGGCGGCGATGCCCACCGCCCAGGTGTGGATCCAGCCACGGAACCGCGGTTTCACCAGCGCGACGGGCACACCGGAAACCTGCACACCCTCCACAAGGACCTCCCGAAGACAAAACCTACGGAACCGTAAGTTACGCGCAACGGTACGGCAGAAGCCCGCGTCACCACCACAAAAGTGCCAACCACCACACCCGCTCCGGCGGGTCCGCGGTGCGTCGGCGGGCCAGGCGTAGGGTGCGGGATGTGGAGTTACTCGGCCGGTTACGTGGACTGCCCTATCGCATCTACGAAGCCAGGCTGTCCAAGCAGCTGGCCGGCAAGCAGCATCCCCGCCACGTCGCCGTGATGTGCGACGGCAATCGCCGCTGGGCCCGCGAGAACGGGTTCACCGATGTCAGCCACGGCCACCGCGTCGGTGCGCTCAAGATCGCCGAGCTGGTGGGCTGGTGTGCCGATCAGGGCATCGAGATGGTCACCGTGTATCTGCTGTCCACCGAGAACCTGCGCCGCGATCCCGACGAGCTCGAGACCCTGTTCGAGGTGATCACCGATGTGGTCGAGGAACTGTCGGCGCCGGAGCAGAACTGGAGCGTGCGCATCGTCGGTTCGCTCGGCGGGTTCCCCGAACTGATCGCCAAGCGGCTGCGGGTGGCCGCCGAACGCACGAGCGGTCGCGACGGCGTGCACGTGAACGTCGCGGTCGGCTACGGCGGCAGGCAGGAGATCACCGACGCGGTGCGCTCGCTGGTGCGCGGTGAGATCGCCGCGGGCGAGTCGGGGGAGGACCTGGTGCAGGCGATCACCGTCGACGCGATCGGCCAGAACCTCTACACCTCCGGGCAGCCCGACCCGGATCTGGTCATCAGAACCTCTGGTGAGCAGCGGCTTTCGGGATTCCTGTTGTGGCAGAGCGCCTATTCGGAGATCTGGTTCACCGAGGCGTACTGGCCGGAGTTCCGGCGTGTCGACTTCCTGCGCGCCCTACGGGATTACGCCGCGCGGCACCGTCGTTTCGGCGTCTGATGTCGTAGGGGTCGCGTACTCTGCGGTCAGTGCAGCCCGAACAGCCTTCTTACATCAGCTATGAGGAATTCGGTAGGCGTTTCCTGGAATACGCCGTCTCCGAGCAGCGCATCGCCGACGCGTTCGGTGAACTCACCGGCGCCGCTTTCGATTTCGGCCCGATCGGGGTGGGGCCGGGTCGCCTGGCCAAGGTCACCGCGCAGGTGGAACTGGGCAGGCCGCGCATCCTGCGCTTCATCGACGCCCACATCTCCTTCGAACTCACCATTCCGCTGCACGTGGACCTGGTGGTCGACCTCGCGGTGGACCGGTCCCGCTTCCGCGTCGACGGCACGGTGCACCTGCACCTGACCGCACGCACCGCCGACCCGCTGCGGGTGGTCATCGACATCGCCGAACCGCGTCCGGGCGACGTGCGTGTCAATGTCGCCAGCGCCACCAAGCGCGGGCAGTTGCTGCGGGTGCTGGCCAGTGTCGATCACGAGATCCGCCGCTTCGTCGCCCGCTACATCGCCCAGGAGATCCGGAAACCCGAGATCGCCGCGGTGCGCAATATCGATGTGGCGACCAGGCTCGACGCGGCCTGGAAGTTGTAGCCGAGTAGCCCTGATCCCGGCCGCGCGCGGGCTAGGCTGCCGCGAGAAAGCGGGCCCGACGACGCGAGCGAGGGGTGAACGGTGGGAAGTGCGACCAAGGCAGGGGTGGGCTGGCGCCTGGCGGTGTTCGGTGCGGTGTCGAGCGCTGTCGCGCTGGTGGCGGGGTGCGGGACCGCCGAGGACCCGGCGCCGCCGCGCCTGACACCCGCCGAGGAACAGGCGGCCAAGGGGCCGGTGTTCGCCTATCGCACGCCCGGTGAGCTGGTGGTCGTCCGTGGGGCCGATACCCTGCGCGCCCCCGGCGGCTTCGGCTATTCCTCGGCCGCGGTCGGCTTCACCCGCGACGGCCAGTACGCCTTCGCCGTGGAGACCACCAGCAAGACCCTGGTGGCGGTCGGCGTGCGCGACGGTTCGGTCTCGCGCATCGAGTGCGATTGCACCGACGCGGCCGCCCTGCGCGGCTCGGTGATCGGCTGGTGGCGCGACCCGGGCCAGGTGATGAGCATGGACCTGGCCGACACCACCCCCGCCGCGCCCGAACGCGACGTGGAACTGCCGTCCTCGCCGAGCCCGCTGTCGGGCGGGTCGTGGGACGGGGCCCGGCTGGTCGCCGCCACCGACGACTACCTGCTGGTGGCCCGGGTCGAGTCGCGCGGGCTGTGGTGGGAGAAGAGCCACCTGTACGCGATCGGCGCCGACGCCATCCTGCCGCTGGGCCGCGTCCCCGGGATCGACGCGGGCCTGGCCGCCGCCGCGGGACCCGACGGGCACACCTTCGTGCTGGCGGGCACCACCGCGCGCAGCGCCTCCTGCGGCATCGGCCACGTCGCGACCATCGACGTCACCACCAACGAGGTGCAGGACCTGCCGGAGCTGCCCGGCGACTGCTCCTCGGCCTACTCCCCGCGCTGGGACGCGGGCGACACCATCACCGTCGCCACCCGCAAATGGGCCGACGTGCCCGGCGCGCCCGGCACCGTCGACCGGTTGCAGTCGGCCGCCCAGGGCTGGGCGCCGGTCGGCGAGTACCCGGTGGTCGACATGCTCCCGCGCGATCAGGAGGCGATCATCGAGGTCGTCGCCGGTGACCCGACCGACGCGCGCGACACCCCGCGCGGGGTGCTGGTCGTCCAACGCGGCGGGGCGCGCTCGGAGCTGGCGACGCAGGTGGTCTCGCTGGGCGCGCCGACCGCCTAGCGGGTCCGTCCCGCCGCGCTGTGCCGTGTGTTGCCCGGCCGCGCGGCCGCGCGCTCAGAGCTTGCGCAGGCGCAGCCGGTTGATGGTGTGGTCGGAGTCCTTGCGCAGCACCAGGGTCGCGCGCGGCCGCGTCGGCAGGATGTTGTCCACCAGGTTGGGGCGGTTGGTGGAGTGCCAGATGTCGCGCGCCGCGGCGGTCGCCTGTTCGTCGCTGAACCCGGCGTAGTGGTGGAAGTGCGCGTCGGGGTCGGCGAAGCCGGTCTTGCGCAGCGCGAGAAAGCGCTGCACGTACCAGTTCTCGATGTCCTCGATGCGCGCGTCGACGTAGATGGAGAAGTCGAACAGGTCCGAGACCATCAGCCGCGGGCCGGTCTGCAGCACATTGAGACCCTCGACGATGAGGATGTCGGGCTGCCGCACACAGTGCTGTTCGTCGGGCACGATGTCGTAGGAGACGTGCGAATACACCGGCGCGCAGGCCACTTCCGCGCCCGACTTCACCTCGGTGACGAAGCGCAGCAGCTTGCGCCGGTCGTAGCTCTCCGGGAAACCCTTGCGGTGCATGATGCCCCGGCGGGTGAGTTCGGCGGTGGGATAGAGGAATCCATCGGTGGTCACCAGGTCGACGCGGGGATGGTGATCCCAGCGGGCCAGCAGCGCCTGCAGCACGCGCGCGGTGGTCGACTTGCCGACCGCCACACTGCCCGCCACCCCGATCACGAACGGCACCTGCTTGTCGGGGTGCTTCTCCCCGAGGAAGGTCGCCGTCGCCGCGAACAGCCGCTGCCGGGCCGCGACCTGCAGGTGGATCAACCGGGCCAGCGGCAGGTAGACCTCGGCCACTTCCTCCAGATCGATCTGCTCACCGAGACCGCGTAGGCCGGTCAGTTCCTCCTCGGTCAGGACCAGGGGAGTCGACTTGCGCAGGGTGCGCCACTGCTTCCGGTCGAACTCCACATACGGGCTCGGCTCGCTGATCCGTGCCACCTACCCGACGCTCCGTCCGGGCGCGTCCGCACAGCTGGGCTGCCCGTCGGGTGAGATCCGGGATAACTCTGACCGCATAGCGCGATTGTGCTCCGTATCAGCCATCCGTGCGCAACAGGGGGTTTGGCTACTGGTCGGTAACGAGTAACAACGCCGAGGTAGGGCCCGCTTTTCCGATTCACCCCGTAAGGTCGTCGCGTATGGGGTCATTTCCACTCGTCACTGAATACCTGCGGCTCGGACTGGCTTTCGATCGGCTCGAGGACGGCTTCGTCGACGCCTACACCGGCGACCCGCAGCTGCGCCGCGACAGCGAGAACGCGCCCGCCCCCGAACCCGCCGAGCTGGTCCGCCGCGCCGTCGAGCTGCGCGCGGCCCTGCCCGAGGCCGGGCTCTCGGCGCGGCGCACCGAGTTCCTCGACGCGCACCTGGTGGCGATGGAGTGCTCGGCGCGCAAGTTCGCCGGCGAGCGGATCGGCTTCGTCGACGAGGTGCGCGCCTACTTCGACGTCGACATCGCCCCCGGCGACCCCGACGACTACCGCGAGGCGCACCGCCTGATGGACGAGGTCATCGGCGGCGAGGGCCCGCTGGCCGAGCGCGTGTCCGCCTACCGGCGCGGCGACGAGATCCCGCCGGAGAAGCTGGCCACCTGCGTCGAGGCGTTCTCCAGTGCCCTGCGCGAGCGGGTGCGCGAGCGCTACCCGCTGCCCGACCACGAGACCGTCACCTACGAGGTGGTCGGCGACAAGCCGTGGTCCGGTTTCAACTACTACCTGGGCAATTTCCATTCCAAGGTCGCCATCAACTCCGACCTCAAACAGCACATGGCCAACCTGCCCGCGCTGATCGCCCACGAGGCGTACCCGGGTCATCACACCGAGCACTGCCGCAAGGAGGCCGGGCTGGTCGCGGCGGGCGAGGAGGAGCAGACGCTGTTCCTGGTGAACACCCCGCAGTGCCTGATGGCCGAGGGGCTGGCCGATCTGGCGTTGCAGTCGATCATCGGGCCCGGCTGGGGTACCTGGGCGCAGGAGATCTACGCCGATCTGGGCCTGCGTTTCGACGGCGAACGCGCCGAGCGTTTCGCCACCGCCTCGGCGAAACTGCTCAGCGTGCGCCAGGACGCCGCGCTGCTGCTGCACGATCAGCACCGTGGCGAGGACGAGGTGGCGGCGTTCCTGCAGCGCTGGAGCCTGGCCACCCCCGAGCGGGCGCGTCAGGCGCTGCGGTTCCTGTCCTCGCCGCTGTGGCGCGCCTACATCAGCACCTACGTCGAGGGCTACCGGCTGCTCGGCGGCTGGCTCGACGACGCCGCCGACGCGCAGGACCGCGTCGAGCGGTTCGGCCGCCTGCTCGACGAGCCGCTCACCCCGGGCGCGATCCGGCGGATGGGCGCACCCGCCTGACCGCGTCGCGAGGGTGTGACCTGCATCTCCCAACTCGCGCGCGGGCCGGGCTTGCGCTATCCCCGTGCTCGGGTGCCCGCGCGCGGGCCATAGACTGAGGGTCGTGACGCAGACGACCGCTTCGGTGAATACCCAGTCTCTCGGTGAGCTCGATCCCGAGTTGGCCGCCGCGATGGCGGGCGAGCTCGCCCGCGAGCGCGACACCCTCGAGATGATCGCTTC
>NZ_JBSGDP010000041.1:0-55446 GCF_053602435.1 Nocardia sp. NPDC004415 | reverse complement strand
GTCCGAAAACCTAGCAATGCCGAACACCAGCAAAAGTTTGCTGACATTCAAAATGTCCACTCCTCAACCGGGGGGTATGAGAAGCGGAACCAATAATAATATTGGCACTGACATTCATCGACACACTATTGAGTTCTCAAAGAACACACGCACAAGCCTCTACCCGCAACATTTTCAGAGGGGCTTCGGCAGGGCAACTGTTCCAACCTAGCGCAGACAACCCGACCGAAGCAAGTTCGGAAGGAGTGAGTCTGGCCAGACGATCAATCAGGCGCTCATCGTGACTCCGGGGGAGTCCGTGTCGCTCTGACTCGAATAAAGTTACGTGGCGACTAACGCGAAGTCAAATCGCCTGGTCAGGAGGCTATTTCGCCGCACCGACGCGCTCGACCCGTCCACCCAGCGCCTGCATCTGCTCGACGAAGTTGGGGTAGCCGCGGTCGATGTGGAAGACGTCGTGCACCTCGGTGACGCCATCGGCGACGAGGCCGGCCAGCACCAGGCCCGCGCCGGCGCGGATGTCGGAGGACCAGACCGGCGCGCTGGACAGGCGCGGGATGCCGCGGACCACGGCGTGGTGGCCGTCGGTGCGGGCGTCGGCGCCGAGCCGGATCATCTCCTCGACGAAACGGAACCGTGCCTCGAAGACGTTCTCGGTGATCATCGAGGTGCCGTCGGCGATGGCGGCCAGGCCGATCGCCATCGGCTGCAGGTCGGTGGGGAACCCGGGGAACGGCAGGGTCGCGAAGTTCACCGCGCGCGGCCGCTCGGGCTGCACGACGCGGAAACCGTTGGGCTCGTAGGAGATCCGGGCGCCGGCGGCGCGCAGCTTGTCCAGCACGAGGGCCAGGTGCTTGGGGTTCACCCCGGTGACGCGCACGTCGCCGGTGGTCATCGCGGCCGCGATCCCCCAGGTGGCGGCGACGATCCGGTCGCCGATCACGCGATGGGTGGTGGGCGAGAGGCTCTTGACGCCCTGGACGGTGAGCACCGAGGAGCCCGCGCCCTCGATCCGCGCGCCCATCTGCACCAGCATCTGGCACAGGTCGACGATGTCGGGCTCGCGGGCCGCGTTGTCGATGACCGTCTCCCCCTCGGCCAGCACCGCGGCCATCAGGATGTTCTCGGTCGCGCCGACCGACGGGAAGTCCAGCCGGATGCGCGCGCCCTGCAGCTCGTCGGCCTTGGCCACGACGCAGCCGTGCTCGATCTCGCTGGTCGCGCCGAGCAGCCGCAGGCCCTGCTGGTGCATGTCCAGCGGGCGCGAGCCGATCGCGTCGCCGCCGGGCAGCGCCACGACCGCGCGCTTACAGCGCGCCATCAGCGGACCGAGCACACACACCGAGGCGCGGAACTGGGTGACCGCCGGGAAGTCGGCGTGGTACTTGGGCTCGGGCGGGGTGACGATCGTGCAGACCGAGCGGTCGCCGCTCTCGTCGTCGGAGATGGTCACGTCGCAACCGAGGCCACGCAGCACATCGGCCATCAGCGGGACATCGAGGATGTCCGGGCAGTTGGTGATGGTGGTCGTACCCTCGGCCAGCAAAGCGGCGGCCATCAGCTTCAGCACGCTGTTCTTCGCGCCGCCGACCGCGACCTCGCCGACGAGCTGATTACCGCCGGAGACCAGAAACCGTTCGCTCACCCCGCCAGCTTATCGACCGTTGGGTGCCGACACGCCCCCGACGCCAAACCGGCCGATCCCGGCGGTGGCGAATCGCTTTCAGCGCTCGCGTCCGCCACCGGGCTGCCAGAGCACATCGCCCTCGGGATTGGTCGCGCGACTGAGGATGAACAGCAGGTCGGAGAGCCGATTGAGGTACTTGGCGGGCAGCACGCTGGTGTCGTCGGGGTGCGCCTCGACGGCGGCCCAGGCGGCGCGCTCGGCGCGTCGCACCACGGTGCGGGCTGTGTGCAACAACGCAGCGAGCGGGGTGCCGCCGGGCAGGATGAACGAATTCAGCGGTGCCAGACCGTCGTTGAATTCGTCGCACCACGCCTCGAGGCGGTCGATGTAGGGCTGGGTGATCCGCAGCGGCGGGTACTTCGGTTCGGCGACGACCGGGGTGGACAGATCGGCGCCCGCGTCGAACAGGTCGTTCTGGATCTGGCGCAGCACCGCGAGCACGGCCGGTTCCGGCGCGCCGAGTGCCACCGCGACGCCGAGCGCGGCGTTGGCTTCGTCGCAGTCGGCGTAGGCGATCAGGCGCGGGTCGTTCTTGGGCACCCGGGAGAAATCGCTCAGGCCGGTGGTCCCGTCGTCACCGGTGCGGGTATAGATCCTGGTCAGGTGGACGCTCACGCCGGGCCTCCTCGGGTACGGCGGGCGCGGTCGGAGGGCCGCGACTCCATCCAGGACAGAAAAGCCGCCATCGATCCGCGGTCGAGCGCGAGCTCGAAACTGTTGTGCGGGTCGGTGACGGCTACGACGACCAGGTCCTCGGTCATGATGTCGAATTCATCGCCTTGCGGGGCGCGGCGTTCGACGATCTCGAGTCCCTGCCGGTGCACGGTGCTGTCGGGGCCGAACTTCAGGCTGGTCAGCTTGAAGAAGACCAACCGGTCCTCCTCGTAGCGGATGAGGCCGTGTCGCCAGCCCTGGCCGCCGCGCGCGGGCAATCCCCGCAGCAGCGCGGCCGTCCCGCCGCGGCGCAGCATGACCAGGCGGTAGGTCGAAGCACCGGCGACGAACACGAGCGTCAGCACCAGAATGATCAGGAGAACCATCCCGGTTTGCAATGCCGTACGCCCTTTCGCTCTACCCGGTGCCGGAAGACACCCCCAACCGACATTCAATCACGCCGGAAACGACCGCCTTCGCCGGGTTCGCGGAATCCCGGCGGATACAGCACTGCCGGCGGCGAACCGAAGTTCGCCGCCGGCAGCGGGTAGTGCTCGTACGGTCAGGCGGACGCGGTGGCTTCCACCGCGCGCACCTGGCCCTGCGCGACGCGCAGTTCCACCTCGGTGGCGCTGTCGTCGGAGAGGACCCGGCGGGCCTCCTCGATGTCGACCTCGCCCGCGAGATCCGCGGACTCGGCCAGCACCCGCACGGTGTCGGCGGTCACCGAGAAGAAGCCGCCGTGCACCGCGGCGACGATCGTCTCACCGTCGGTCGACACGATCTTGACCGTGCCGCCCTCGACGAGCTGACCGAGCAGCGGCTCGTGACCGGCCATGATGCCGATCTGCCCCTCGGTGGTCTGCGCGCTGACGAACTTGGCCTGGCCGGACCAGAGCTTACGTTCGACCGCGACCAGATCGACTGTCATTTCCGCCATGGATGACTACTTTCCGGCGATCTTCTTGGCGGCCGCCTCGACGTCGTCGAGACCACCGCAGGAGTTGAACGCCTGCTCCGGGAAGTGGTCGAACTCGCCCTTGCAGACGCGATCGAAGTCGTCGATGGTCTGCTCCAGCGGCACGACCGAGCCCGGCTGACCGGTGAACTTCTCGGCCACGATGAAGTTCTGGCCGAGGAACTTCTCCAGACGACGGGCGCGGCCGACGAGGACCTTGTCCTCTTCGGAGAGCTCGTCCATACCGAGGATGGCGATGATGTCCTGCAGTTCCTTGTACTTCTGCAGGATCCGCTTCACCTCGTTGGCCACGCGGAAGTGACGCTCGCCGACGATCGAGGCCTCGAGAATACGAGAGGTCGAGGTCAGCGGGTCGACGGCCGGGTAGATGCCCTTCTGCGAGATCGGGCGGGAGAGCTCGGTCGTCGCGTCCAGGTGGGCGAAGGTGGTCGCAGGCGCCGGGTCGGTGTAGTCGTCGGCGGGGACGTAGATCGCCTGCAGCGAGGTGATCGAGCGACCACGGGTCGAGGTGATGCGCTCCTGGAGCTCACCCATCTCGTCGGCCAGCGTCGGCTGGTAACCCACGGCCGAAGGCATACGACCCAGCAGGGTCGAGACCTCGGAACCGGCCTGGGTGAACCGGAAGATGTTGTCGATGAACAGCAGCACGTCCTGGTGCTGCACATCGCGGAAGTACTCCGCCATGGTCAGCGCGGACAGGGCCACGCGCATACGCGTGCCCGGCGGCTCGTCCATCTGGCCGAAGACGAGGGCGGTGTCCTGCAGGACGCCCATCTCTTCCATTTCCAGGTGGAGGTCGGTGCCCTCACGGGTACGCTCACCGACGCCCGCGAACACCGAGGTGCCGGAGAACTCGCGAGCGATACGGGTGATCATCTCCTGGATCAGCACGGTCTTGCCGACACCGGCACCACCGAACAGACCGATCTTGCCGCCCTTGACGTACGGGGTCAGCAGGTCGATGACCTTGACGCCGGTCTCGAGCATCTCGGTCTTACCCTCGAGCTGGTCGAAGCTCGGGGGCTTGCGGTGGATGCCCCACTGCTCGCCGTCGCGGCCGAGGCCGGGCGAGTCGAGGCAGTCGCCCAGGGCGTTGAACACGTGGCCCTTGACGATGTCGCCGACGGGCACCGAGATCGGCTTGCCCGAGTCGGTGACGCTCGCGCCACGGACCAGGCCGTCGGTCGGCTGCATCGAGATGGTGCGCACGATGTTGTCGCCGAGGTGCTGGGCGACCTCGAGGGTCAGGGTCTTGGCCACCGACGCCAGCTTGATGTCGGCGTGCAGAGCGTTGAACAGCTCGGGGATGGCGCCACGCGGGAACTCGACGTCCACGACGGGGCCGATGACACGGACGACGCGACCGGCGGTTGCGCCCGCCTTGCTCGCGTTGTCCTGAGTGACAGCTGCGGTCATTAGATTGGTTCTCTTCCTGCGCTTCTAGTCGCGGTCCGAGCTCGACGCCAGCGCGTTCACGCCGCCGACGATTTCGCTGATTTCCTGCGTGATCTGGGCCTGACGCACCGAGTTCGCCTCGCGCTGGAGCACACTGGCCAGCTCGTTGGCGTTGTCGGTGGCCGCCTTCATTGCGGTGCGCCGAGCCGCGGACTCGGATGCCGCTGCCTCGAGCAACGATGAGTAGATACGCGTGTTGATGTACTTGGGCAGCAGTGCGCCCAGCAGCACATCGGCGTCCGGCTCGAATTCGTACTGCGCCGTCACCACCGCGTTCGGCGAGTCCGACAGCATGTCGTCACCGAGTGCGAAGTTCTCGTCGACGAAGCTGACCTGGATCGGCGCCAGGCGGCGCACCTCCGGGTTCTGGGTCAGCATCGAGACGAACTTGGTGTACACGATGTGCAGCTCGTCGACGCCCGCGATGGTTCCGGTGCCGTCGAGCGAGGCGACCTCGCCCTCGGAGCCGGCCATGAAGGCCTCGACCAGGTGACCGCAGGCGGCCGACGCATCGGTGTACTTCGGCTGCTGCGAGAAGCCGGTCCACGACGCCTGGAAGGGACGGTTGCGGAACTTGTAGTACGTGAGGCCCTTGTTGCCCATCACGTACAGCACCGGCTCCTTGCCGTCGCCACGCAGGGTGGTCATGAGCTCCTCGGCGCGCTTGAGCACGTTGGAGTTGTAGCCACCGCACATACCGCTGTCACTGGTGATCACCAGGACCGCGGCCCGCTTCGGGTTCGGACGCTCGTTGAGCAGCGGGTGCGCCAGGTTCTTCGACGCGCTCGCCAGCTCGCCGAGGACCTTGGTGATCTCCTCGGCGTACGGCTTGGCCGCGGCGACCCTGGCCTGGGCCTTGGAAATTCGCGAGGTCGCGATCAGTTCCTGAGCCTTGGTGATCTTCTTGATCGAATTCACACCACGAATACGGGAGCGCAATTCGCGCAAACTTGCCACTAGCGGTTCACACTCCCTTCATTCGCCAGATCGGAAATTGCCGACATCAGTTCTGACCCGGCTTACTTCTCGACGTGCTTGCGGGTGACCGACAGCGACTCGACCTCTTCGTGCTCCAGGTCGCCCGCGGCGGCCTCGTTCACGACGCGGCTGCCGTCGGAAGCCAGGAAGCCCTGCTTGAACTTGTCGGTCTCGGACTTGATCGCGTCGGCGGCCTCACCGTCGAGCGGCTTGCGGCCACCCTCGAGGGCGTCGAAGGACGACTGGGTCGAGCTGTGCAGGTACTCGAGCAGCTCGGCGGTGAAGCGACGCACGTCGCCGACCGGAACCGAGTCGTAGTAGCCGGCGTCGACCAGGTAGATCGAGACGACCTGATCCTCGACCGCGACCGGGGAGTACTGGTTCTGCTTGAGCAGCTCCACCCAGCGGGCACCACGCTCGAGCTGGGCCAGCGAAGCGGCGTCCAGGTCGGAGGCGAAGGCGGAGAACGCCTCCAGCTCGCGGTACTGGGCCATTTCCAGACGCAGCGAACCGGCGACCTTCTTCATGGCCTTGGTCTGGGCGGCGCCACCGACACGGGAGACCGAGGTACCGACGTTGATCGCCGGACGGACACCCTTGTTGAACAGGTCGGACTCGAGGAAGACCTGGCCGTCGGTGATGGAGATGACGTTGGTCGGGATGAACGCCGAGACGTCGTTGGCCTTGGTCTCGATGATCGGCAGACCGGTCATCGAGCCCGCGCCCATCTCGTCGGACAGCTTCGCGCAACGCTCCAGCAGGCGGGAGTGCAGGTAGAAGACGTCACCCGGGTACGCCTCGCGGCCCGGCGGGCGGCGCAGCAGCAGCGAGATGGCGCGGTAGGCCTCGGCCTGCTTGGTCAGGTCGTCGAACACGATCAGGACGTGCTTGCCCTGGTACATCCAGTGCTGGCCGATGGCCGAACCGGTGTATGGGGCCAGCCACTTGAAGCCGGCGGAATCCGAGGCGGGGGCGGCGACGATGGTGGTGTACTCCATCGCGCCGTGCTCCTCGAGCGCGGTCTTGACGCCCGCGATGGTGGAGCCCTTCTGGCCGATCGCGACGTAGATGCAGCGAACCTGCTTGCTGGGGTCGCCCGACTCCCAGTTCGCCTTCTGGTTCAGGATCGCGTCGACGGCGACGGCGGTCTTGCCGGTCTTGCGGTCGCCGATGATCAGCTGACGCTGGCCGCGGCCGATGGCGGTCAGCGCGTCGATCGCGGTGATACCGGTGGCCAGCGGCTCCTCGACCGGCTGGCGCTCCAGCACGGTCGCGGCCTGCAGCTCGAGCACGCGGCGGTCGTCGGCCTCGATCTCGCCGAGGCCGTCGATCGGCTGGCCGAGCGGGTTGACCACGCGACCGAGGAACTTGTCGCCGACGGGAACCGACAGCACGTCGCCGGTGCGACGGACCTGCTGGCCCTCTTCCAGCGAGGCGTACTCGCCGAGGATGACGGCACCGATCTCGGTGTCCTCGAGGTTCAGCGCGACGCCCAGGACGCCGCCCGGGAACTCGAGCAGCTCGTTGGCCATCGCCGAAGGCAGACCGCTGACGTGCGCGATGCCGTCACCGGTGTCGGTCACGGTGCCGACTTCTTCGATGGAGGTTTCCGGGGTGTAGCTCTGGGTGTAGCTCTCGATCGCGCTACGGATCTCGTCGGAGGAGATCGTCAGCTCCGCCATGTTGTTCCTGCTCTCGCTGTGGTCTCGAATGTCGGGGGTTGGAGTAGAGCTGCTGGCTAGGACAGTGCCCGGCGCAGCTTCTCCAGTCGGCCGGTGGCGCTGCCGTCGATGACGTCGTCTCCGACGCGCACGACGACGCCGCTCAGCAGCGTCGGGTCGACCTGCACGTGCACGGTGACCGCCTTGCCGTAGATCCGCTGCAGGGAAGCCGAGAGCTTCGCCTTCTGCTGATCGGTCAGCTCGACCGCGGCGTGCGCGTGGGCGACGATCTGGTCACGACGGGCCGCCGCCAGATCGGACAGGGCGCCGAAGGCGACGCCGATGTTGTTGGTCCGCAGTCGGGTCACCGCCTGCTCGGCCAGCGCCAGGGTGATCGGCTCGGCCTTGCCGGTCAGCAGCCGCTCGATCAGCTCGCGCCGCGCCGTGGCGGGCTTACCCTGATCGGACAGTGCCTGCTCCAGCTGCGGGTTGTCGGCGATGATGCGGCCGAGCCGGAACAGCTCGTCCTCCACCGCGTCCAGCCGGCCCGCGTCGGCGGCCGACTCCAGCAGAGCTTCCTGCCCGAGCAGCACCAGGGTGTCGACCAGATCACGGGTGCGCGACCAGTTCTGCGCCACCGCGGTGGTCAGCACTGCCTGCGTGGCAGCGCTGACCTTGCCGCCGAAGATCCGCTCACTGAGTTCAGCGCGCGCCGAACCCGGCACCGACACGTCCGCGAGCGCCACACGCAGCGAACGCTGGTCGTCCAGCACGGCGACAACGGCGAACAGTTCCGACCCCGTTGTGGCCGCAACAGTTTCGCTTCCGGTCAGAGCGGCCCGAAGCGCCTCCCGGGACCGGGAGCTGGCCTCGCGGCTCGCTGCGTACATGCTTCTCACTTTCGCGTCGTTACCTTCCGACCCCGATGGCATCGGTGTCGTCGAGTTCGCTGAGGAACTTGTCGATCGACGCCGCCTGCTTGGCCTCGTCCGAGACAGACTGGCCGATGATCTTCTCGGCCAGGTCGACGGCCGTGCGGCCGACCTCGGAACGCAGCTCGGTCAGGATCTGCTGGCGCTGGGCTTCCAGCTGGGAGTGACCGGCGGCGACGATACGGTCGCTTTCGGCCTGGGCATCCGTGCGCATCTGCGCGAGGATCTGCTGACCCTGGGTGCGAGCATCCTCGCGGATCTTCGCGGCCTCGAGCCGGGCGTCGGCCAGCTGCTGCTGGTACTGCTGCAGCGTCTGCTGTGCTTCTTCCTGGGCGGCTTCGGCCCTGGCGATACCGCCTTCGATCTTGTCGGCACGCTCATCGAGGGTCTTGGTCACACGTGGGATCACGTACTTCCAGAACAGCAGACCGATGATGGCGACGCAGACGATCGACCAGACGATGTCGTACGTTTCGGGGATGAGAGGATTCACATCCTCTCCCCCTTCGGCAGCGAGCGTGATGAGTTCGCGCATCGGAATCAGAAGATGAAGCCGGCGACGAGGCCGATCAGCGCCAGGGCCTCGGTGAACGCGATACCGAGGAACATGTTGGTACGGATCTGGCCGGCCAGCTCGGGCTGACGCGAGAAGCCCTCGATGGCCTTACCGACGACGATACCCACGCCGATGCCGGGGCCGATCGCGGCGAGACCGTAGCCGATGGCGCCGAAGCCCTTGAAGGTGCTCTCGGTGTTCGCGGCTTCCTGGGCCAGGTAAGCGAGGCTCATGAGTCTTCTTTCCCTTTCTGTTGCTCACCCGCCGGTCGGCGTGTGTAGCAGGTTTGGCAGTACTGGTGTGGAAACAGGTCAGTGGTCGGCAGCGTGCTGAGCGAGGCTGATGTACACCGCGGTCAGCAGGGCGAACACGTACGCCTGCAGGAAGATGACCAACAGTTCGAACAGCGTGAAGCCGATGCCCGCGAGCAGCGAGAAGGGCGAGAAGACCTTCATCCACGCGGTGGCATCGAAGAGGAAGAACCAGGTGGCGCTGAAGAACAGCACCAGCATGATGTGGCCCGCGAGCATGTTGGCCATGAGTCGCACGGTGAGCGTGAAGGGCCGCAGGATGAAGGTCGAGACGAACTCGATCGGGATCAGCAGCAGGTGCAGGGCCGGCGGCACATCGGGAACCACGATCGAGGAGCGCACGTACTTGAAGAAGCCGTACTTGCGGATACCGACGTAGTTGAACGCGATGTAGGCGATCGCCGCGAGCACCAGCGGCATGCCGACGCGCGCGTTCGAGGAGATGTTCAGGAACGGCACCACACTGGAGAAGTTCAGGAACAGCACCGTGAAGAAGATCGTCGCGATCAGCGGGAGGAACCTCTTACCGGTTTCCTTGCCGAGGACCTCGTCGCAGATCTGCTCCTTGACGAAAACCACCGCGGTTTCCATCACGTTCTGCAGGCCGCGCGGAACGATCTTCGGCGAGCGGAAAGCCAGCGCGAAGACGATCACCACAACGGCGGTCATCAGCAGCCGGATCAGCATCAGGCGATCGAGTTCGAACGGCGTACCCTCGAACAGCACTGCTGGAGGGAAGAAGTCGGACAGCGATGGCGCGTGGAACTCGCCCGCCGCCAAAGTGATGACGCTCAGCGTTCTCTCCCGTGTTCGGGCCGCGGGTACGACGGTCATTCCCGCGGTTCGATCGGACATTGACGATCAATGGGGTCGACTCTGGTCGGCTCGAAATTCGACAGCTGCTCATACGGTGTAACCCATATCGCTGCTGTTCGGGCGTCGGCGACATCGTCGACATGCTTCAACCGGGCACATTCCACCCGGATCGGCAGTAAGCATAGCGGCACCGGGCAGGATCTGGGCGATCCCCCCTGGTAACCCGAGGCGATACCCCGATTCCTCCCGGGCGGCGCCTCCAGCTTGGGTGCTTGCTTACCAACACTTTACCAAGCTATCTACGACGTTGTGTAGCTGGGTGGGATTATTCCTGCTCGGAAGCCGTTTCGCCGTCCCCCGCGCGTGTCGTGACGTACGGAACCTTCACGCTCACAACGCCATACGTCTCCGCGCCGAGCACCACCAGCAGGGCCCCGACCACGGTGAAGAACAGCGCGGGCCTGCTGTAGAAGTCGAACTGGTTGAGCACACCCACCACGACCAGCGCCACCAGCAGTTTTCCCACCCAGCTGACCAGCATGACCAGGCCTGCCGTGCTCGGCGGCAGCTTGGCGCCGAGCAGCACGGCGACCACGGTGGTGAGGATGAACCCCCCGCCGATGGCCGCGCCGAGCAGGGCGCCCCACAGGCCGGGTGTCCCGGCGACGAGGGTGGCGATCACCACCGAGGCGACCACGAGGACGCCCAGGCCGATCAGGCCGTAGCGCAGCGCGGCGCGCAGCGGGGCGTCGGGGCCGGGCACGGTTTCCGGTGTAAAGCTCACGGCCCGCACTTTACCTTGCGGGCCGAGCTCACCGGTTGGCCGACTCCACCCGGCGCATCGACGGGATCGCGGTCACTACCAGCGCGAACACCAATCCGCCCGCCACCAGCAGCACCACCAGCCGCCGATCCATCAGCGAAGTGCCCACCGCGCCGAAGGCCAGCACGCCCACCCACAAATAGATCAGCAGAACCACGCGGCGCTGAGAATGCCCGATCTGTAGCAATCGGTGATGAAGATGCATTTTGTCCGGTGTGGAGAAACTCACGCCGGCGCGCACCCGGCGCACGATCGCGAGCAGAAGATCGAGCACCGGAATGAACATCACCGCGCCCACCAGCAACAGCGGCGAGAGCAAACCCACAATGTCGCGCGGGCCGTAGCCCTGCAGCGGAATTCGGCCGGAGGCGCCGGTGGAAACGGCGGCCAGCATCAAACCGATCATCATCGATCCGGTGTCGCCCATGAATATCCGGGCCGGTGAGAAATTGTGCGGAAGAAATCCGAGGCAGGCACCGGCCAGCGCGGCGGCCAGCAACGCGGGCGGATAGGTGTCCACCGAGCCGCCCTGGTCGTAGAGCAAACCGATGGAGAACGCGAAAACCGCGACCGCGCAGATCAAACCGAGCCCGGCGGCCAGGCCGTCGAGACCGTCCACGAAATTCATCGCGTTCACCAGGGTGACGGTGATACCGACGGTCACCAGGCCGCCCTGCAACGCGTCGAGGACCACCGTGGTGTCGTTGAACGGGTCGTAGATGACGTACCAGCTCAGGCCCATCACCGCCATCACGCCCGCCGCGGTGACCTGGCCGACGAATTTGGTGAGCGCGTCCAGGCCCCAGCGGTCGTCCACGATGCCGACCAGCACGATGATCGTCGCCGCCACCAGCACGGCGGGAATATCGGGCGCGTAATCGAAGCCGCGGCGCAGCGCGGGCAATTGGTGCGCGAACAGCACCGCGGCCACGACGCCGACGTACATGCCGACGCCGCCCATCCGCGGAATCGGCTTGACGTGCACGTCGCGTTCCCGGGGCACCGCGACGGCGCCGAAGCCGATCGCGAGCATCCGGACGCCACCGGTCGCCAGGAAGGTGACGGTGGCCGAGACGAGCAGCACGAGCAGCAGCTCGCGCAGGGGAACGACAGAGCTCATCGGATGCGTGCGATCACCGAGGCGCGGAGCTGGTCAGCGCCTCGGGGAGCATCCCGAGCACCTCGGCGATCTCGGCGATCGGCACCGCGCCCTCGCGCAGCACGCGCGGCTGGTCGGCGGTGAGGTCGACGATGGTGGAGGGCACCGCGTGGGTGGCCGGACCGCCGTCGAGATAGACACTGGCCAGCGAACCGAGCTGCTCGCGCGCCTGCTCGACGGTGGTGGCGGGCGGCTGACCCGAGACGTTCGCGCTCGACACCGCCAGCGGGCCGACCTCGCGCAGCAATTCCAGCGCCACCGGGTGCAACGGCATGCGCAGCATCACCGTGCCGCGGGTGTCACCCAGGTCCCAGGCCAGCGAGGGCGCGGCCTGCACGACCAGGCTCAGCGCGCCGGGCCAGAAGGCGCGGATGAGGTCGCGCGCCTGCGGGCGGACCGAGAACACCAGACCGTCGATGGTGTTCCACGACCCGACCAGCACCGGGACGGGCATGTCGCGGCCGCGGCGCTTGGCGGCCAGCAGATCGGCGACGGCCGAGGAGTCGAACGCGTCGGCGGCCAGGCCGTAGACGGTGTCGGTCGGCATCACGACGAGCCGTCCGGACTTGAGCGAGCTGGTCGCGGCCGCGATCCCCGCAGTCCGAGACCCCGCATCCGCACAGTCGAAGACGCTCATGCTGTTCCGCCTCTCCGCGTATTTTTTCCGGTCGTAGGTGCGGGGTGAGTCTAGCTCTCGGGCTGACGGCTTCGTCCCGGGGGAGTTTTGGGCGTACCCGGGGAGTTGGCCGTGTTCCGGCGAGATCGGTTGTCGCGGAAGTGCTGCGTGAATGCTGCATTCCGGATATTCACCATGCAGCCTGGACAAGGCCACAGTCGCGCGGTTTGCCGGTGACCCGGCTGCCGACCGACAACCGGTCAGGCAGTAGCCGGCACGGTGCCGACGACGAAGCGTGGCTTGCCCGCGAGGTCCGGGTGTTCGACGATCTCGGCGAACCCGGCGTCCGAGAGCAGGGCGGCGACGCCCGCGCCGTTGGTGTCGTCGTGTTCGATACCGGTGGCGCCGCCGGGGCGCAGCAGGCGCGCGATGGTGGGGACCATCGCGCGGATGACGTCGAGACCGTCGGGGCCGCCGAAGAGCGCGCGGTGCGGGTCGTGGTCGGTGACCTCGGGGTCGAGCACGGCGCCGTCGGGGATGTAGGGCGGGTTGGCGACCAGCAGGTCGACGCGACCGGACAGGTCGGTGAGCAGGTCCGGGTCGGTGACATCACCGGAGTGCAGGGTGATGGGGGTGTCACCGTCGGCGATGCGGGCGTCGGCATTGCGGCGGGCCCAGTTCAGCGCGTCGGGATCGAGTTCGACGGCGTGCACGGTGGCGTCGGGGCGGGCGTGCGCCAGCGCCAGCGCCAGCGCGCCGGTGCCGGTGCACAGGTCGACCACGACCGGCGCGTGATCGTGCGGCAGCGTCTCGAGCTGGGCCAGGGCCCAGGCGAACAGCAGCTCGGTCTCCGGGCGCGGCACGAAGACCCCGGGGCCCACGGCGAGCTCGATCTCCCCCATCGCCGCGGTTCCGGTCAAGTGCTGCAACGGGATTCGCGCGACCCGCCGGTCGACGAGCTGCTCGAAGCGGTCGGCGTCGGCCCGCTCGATCATCGGTACCAGCGCCAGGCGCATGCGCTCGGTGCCCAGGATGTGCGCCGCGAGGGTCTCGGCGTCGGGCAGCGGCGAGGCCACCCCCGCCGCGGCGAGCCGGTCGGCGGCCGCGACGATCAAGGGGCGCAGGCGTACACGGTCGGTCATGGCGTCATCGGGCATGCGCGGGTCCCGTGCTACTCGGCGGCCATGCGCGCGTCGCGGTCGGCCTTGCCGAGCGCGTCGAGCAGCGCGTCCATGTCGCCGTCGAGGACGGCGTCGAGGTTGTGGGCCTTGAAGCCGATGCGGTGATCGGCGATCCGGTTCTCCGGGAAGTTGTAGGTGCGGATGCGTTCGGAACGGTCCACGGTGCGGATCTGGCTCGCGCGGCCCGCGGCGGCCTCCTGCTCGGCCTGCTCCTCGGCCAGCGCCTGCAACCGCGCGGCCAGCACCTGCATGGCGCGGGCCTTGTTCTGTAGCTGCGAGCGCTCGTTCTGGCAGGTCACCACGATGCCGGAGGGCAGGTGGGTGATGCGGACGGCGGAGTCGGTGGTGTTGACGCCCTGCCCGCCCTTGCCCGAGGACCGGTAGACATCGATGCGCAGGTCGGTCTCGTCGATCTGCACCTGCTCGACCTCGTCGGGCTCGGGGTAGATCAGCACGCCCGCCGCCGAGGTGTGGATGCGGCCCTGCGATTCGGTCACCGGCACACGCTGCACCCGGTGCACGCCACCCTCGAACTTGAAGCGCGACCACACCCCGTCGCGAGCGGCGTCGCGGCTCTTGATCGACAGCGTCGCGTCCTTGTAGCCGCCCAGGTCGGAATAGGTGACGTCGAGCGTCTCCACCTTCCAGCCGTGCCGCTCGGCGTAGCGGATGTACATGCGCGCCAGGTCGGCGGCGAACAGCGCCGATTCCTCGCCACCCTCGCCGGACTTCACCTCGAGCACCACGTCGTCGCCGTCGTGCGCGTCGCGCGGGGCCAGCAGGTCGGCCAGGGTCTGCTCCAGCTCCACCAGCTGGGCCTCGAGCCCCGGGACCTCGGCGGCGAAGGCGGAGTCGTCGGCGGCCAGCTCACGGGCGGCCTCGAGATCGTCGCGCACCGTTTCGAGCTTGCGGTAGGTGCTCATGACCGGGGCCAGCTCGGCGAAACGCTTACCCACCCGGCGCGCGGCGCCCGCGTCGTTGTGCAACGACGGATCGGCCAGCTGCGTTTCCAGGCCCTGGTACTCGGCCAGAATGTCGTCGATGGCGGACGGCTGGGTCACGGTGGGGTTCCTTCGGGTGTGCGTGGCGTGAGCTGGAACAGAAACCACCGACGCCCGGTCTGCGATGCAGAACCGGGCGTCGGAGGAGGCAACTAGGAGGCGTCGGCCTTCTTGCCCGCGCGCTTGCCGTAGCGCGCCTCGAAGCGGGCGACGCGACCGCCGGTGTCGAGGATCTTCTGCTTGCCGGTGTAGAACGGGTGGCACTGCGAGCAGACCTCGACGGTGATCTGGCCGGACTCCTTGGTGGAGCGAGTCTGGAAGGTGTTGCCGCAACCACACACGACGGTGGTGTCGACATACGTGGGGTGGATTCCTGCCTTCATGGGCGTCCTCTCGATAATGGTCGCCGGGTCGTACACCGCTGGAGCGCGGGATACGTGAACCGGAACCGACTAGGCGGGATGTCTGCGAACGCGCAGACACACAGCGAGCCAGTATGCCAGATCTGCTCACTGCCTCCGAAAACGCCCCCGACCACCGATTTGTTCCGGGAACGGAAAAGGCCCCGCCGGAGCGGGGCCTTCTCGTCACTCGTCCAGAGCGCCCGGTGCGGTCTTGGAGACCTGCATCAGGAATTCCAGGTTGTTCTTGGACTTCTTCAGGCGGTCGATCAGCAGATCGATGGCCTGATGCGAGTCCAGGCCCGAGAGCACCCGGCGCAGCTTGTGCAGCACCGCGGCCTCGTCCGGGGACATCAGCAGCTCGTCCTTGCGGGTACTCGACAGGTTCACGTCGACCGCGGGGAACACCCGGCGCTCGGCGATCTTGCGGTCGAGCTTGAGCTCGGCGTTGCCGGTGCCCTTGAACTCCTCGAAGATCACCGTGTCACCGGTGGAGCCGGTCTCCACCAGCGCCGTGGCGATGATGGTGAGCGAGCCGCCGTTCTCGATGTTGCGCGCCGCGCCGAGGAACCGCTTGGGCGGGTACAGCGCGGTCGAGTCGACACCACCGGAGAGGATGCGGCCCGAGGCGGGCGAGGAGTTGTTGTACGCGCGGCCGAGTCGGGTGATCGAATCCAGCAGCACCACAACGTCTTTGCCCATCTCCACCAGGCGCTTGGCCCGCTCGATGGCGAGCTCGGCGACCGAGGTGTGGTCGGCCGGCGGCCGGTCGAAGGTGGAGGCGATGACCTCACCGCGCACCGAACGCTGCATGTCGGTGACTTCTTCGGGACGCTCGTCGACCAGCACCACCATCAGGTAGCACTCGGGGTTGTTGGTCGCGATCGCGTTGGCGATGTCCTGCACGACGGTGGTCTTACCCGCCTTGGGCGGGGAGACGATCAGCGCGCGCTGGCCCTTGCCGATCGGCATGATCAGGTCGATCACGCGGGTGCTCAGCTTGTTGGGCGTGGTCTCCAGGCGCAGCCGCTGGTTCGGGTACAGCGGGGTGAGCTTGGTGAAATCGGGACGGCGCTTGGCCGCCTCCACCTCGCCGCCGTTGACCGTGTCCAGACG
Source organism: Nocardia sp. NPDC004415 (assembly GCF_053602435.1). NCBI lineage: Bacteria > Bacillati > Actinomycetota > Actinomycetes > Mycobacteriales > Nocardiaceae > Nocardia > Nocardia sp. NPDC004415. Next base: position 39,120 of record NZ_JBSGDP010000041.1, on the reverse strand, counting down.
CACCAGCGGGTCGAACTTCTGGCGCTGGTTGCTCTGCTCGCCGTCGCGCGGGGCACGCACCGCACCGGTGATCGCGTCACCGCGGCGCAGGCCGTTCTTGCGGACCAGGTTCATCGAGACGTACACGTCGTTCGGGCCGGCCAGGTAGCCGGAGGTCCGCACGAACGCGTAGTTGTCAAGGACGTCGAGGATGCCGGCGACCGGCTGCAGGACGTCGTCCTCGCGGATCTCGAAGTCGCGGGCCTCGCCGCCACCGCCGCCCGCGCCACCGTCGCGGTCACGCCCGCGGCGACGCTCACGGAACCGGCGGCCACGGCGGCCACGGCCGCCTTCCTCGTCGTCACCGCCACGGTCGTCGCGGGGGCCGCGATTGCCGTTCTGGTTCTGATTCTGGTTCTGGTTGCGCTCGGCACGGTCGCCGCCCTGGCGTTCGCCGCGCTCGCCGCCCTGGCGGTCGCGACGGCGTTCGCCCTGCTCACCGGCCTCGGGCTTGTCGGCCGGAGCCTGCTTGGTCTCCTCGGCGCGGTTCTCGGCGGGAGCGTTCTCGCCGCCACCGGAACGTGCCTGGTCACGACCACGACGCTGCCGTCCACGGCCACGCTGACCGCCCTCGCGGGCGGTGTCGTCACCGGACTCGGCGGACGCGTCGGCCTTGGCCTGCTCGGGCTTGGCCTGCTCGGCGGGAGCCTGCTCGGCCGGGGCCTGCTCGGTCACGGCCTGCTTCGCGGCGGCCTTGTCGGCCCGCGCGGCGCGCTCCGACTTGGCGGGCGCGGACTTGGCGGGCGCGGACTTGGCGGGCGCTTCGCTGCGCGGAGCCTCGCTCGCGGCGGGCGCCTCACGCTTGGCCGGAGCCTCGGATTTCGCGGGCGCGTCGGCCGTCACGGCGGCGGCCTTGGCGGGCTTGTCAGCTTTCGCCGGCGCACCGGCCTGGTTCTCCTTGATGGCGGCGATGAGATCGCCCTTGCGCATCCCGGAGGTGCCTCGGATACCGAGCTCCCCCGCCAATGCGCGCAACTGCGGCAACAGCATTCCAGTCAGCCCCGATCGTGCGACGTCGGTGTGTTCGCTCATTGTCGAAATCTGTCCGGATTCACTTTCGCGGCCGCCCGAGTTCGTAGGGTCTGAATCCACCCCGGGTGTCGCGAGCAGGTCCGTTTCTGTCACGGAAGTCCTTTCCTTCCCTCGAATGCCGTGTGCTGAGTCGAGGGTTCGTTCCGTAGACCCGGCAATACCTGCCGAGCTCGGATTACGCGTCCAGCAGGACGCCTGTGCCGTACTACCCGCCCCGCCGGACCGGAGGCTTCGCCACCAGAGGAAAGTGGTAAGGGGAGCGATTGCCCTGATGAAGCACCGGCGTCTGATGCGCACGATGTACGGACTTGCACAGAATAGCTGCCCATTGCGAACAACGGCAAGGCAGGCACGCCGTCAGTCGATCAGCACGCCGTCCGCGATACCCGGCTCGACGACCCGGAGCCCGTCGGATTCGGCCTCTTTGCGCAGCTCATCGGGGAAATCCTCGGTGGTCAGCGCGAGAATGGTGGGGCCCGCTCCCGAGACCGTGGCCGGGATGCCCGCGGCGCGCAGCCGCTCGATCCAGGCGGTGGTCAGCGGTAGCGCGGGCGCACGCTGGGTCTGGTGCAGCCGGTCGGCGGTGGCCGCCATCAGCAGGTCGGGGCGCTCGGTCAGCGCCACCACGGCCAGCGCCGCCCGGCTGACATTGAACGCCGCGTCCCCGTGCGGCACCAGCTCGGGCAGCAGCCCGCGGGTGTGCGCGGTGGAGGAGCGCTCCTGCGGGATCAGCACCACCGGCCGCAGCGTGGCGGCCGGGTCCAGGCGCACGGCCCGGTAGGACCGGGTGATGTCGGCGTCCTCGGTCTCGGTCCACGACACCACGATTCCGCCGAGCACGCTGGCCGCGGCGTTGTCGGGATGACCCTCGAACTCCGAGGCCAGCTGCACCATGCGGTCGGCGTCCAGGCGCAGCTCGGGATCGAACTTCGCGGCCAGGCCCGCGCCCGCGGCCAGGCCACCGACCACGGCCGAGGCGCTGGAGCCGAGCCCGCGCGAGTGCGGGATCACGTTGCGGCACACCACGTCGAGGCCGTCGGCCCAGACGCCCAGCGACTCCAGGCCGCGCTCGATCGCGCGCACGACCAGATGCGTTGGGCCCCACGGCACGTCGTCGGCGCCTTCACCCTCGACCCGGATCTGCAGACCCGATTCGGCCGTGCGCACCACGATCTCGTCGTAGAGGCCCAATGCCATTCCCAGGCAATCGAATCCGGGGCCGAGGTTGGCGGTGGACGCGGGAACACGCACGGTCACTTCGAGACCGGCGGGCAGGGTCGCTGTCATCAGCCTGCTCTCGCGTGCGCTCAACTCAGGCCAGCTCGAGTTCGCGGGCGATCGCCACGGAGTCGACGGCCACCGGCTTGACCTCGGGCATCCCGGCCAGTGCGTTGTCGGGGTCCTTGAGACCGTTGCCGGTCACGGTGCAGACCACGGTCAGGCCCGAATCCAGCCAGCCCTCCTTGCGGGCGGCCAGCAGACCGGCCACGCTCGCGGCCGAGGCGGGCTCGACGAACACACCCTCGGTCGCCGCGACCAGGCGGTAGGCGGCCAGGATCTCCTCGTCGGTGGCCGCGCGGAACGCGCCACCGGACTGCTCCTTGGCCTCCATCGCACCGTTCCACGACGCCGGAGCACCGATGCGGATCGCGGTGGCCACGGTCTCGGGGTCCTTCACCGGCGCACCGTTGACCAGCGGCGCCGCACCGGCAGCCTGCACGCCGAGCATGCGCGGCAGGCCCGAGGTGATGCCGTCGGCGTGGTACTCACGGTAGCCACGCCAGTAGGCGGTGATGTTGCCCGCGTTACCCACCGGCAGCACGTGCACGTCGGGCGCCTTGCCCAGGACGTCGCAGATCTCGAACGACGCGGTCTTCTGACCCTCGATGCGCGCCGGGTTCACCGAGTTCACCAGACCGACCTCGGGGAAGTCGGAGGTGACCTTGCGGGCCAGCTCGAGACAGTCGTCGAAGTTGCCCTCGACCTGGATGATCTTGGCGCCGAGCATCACGGCCTGGGCCAGCTTGCCCATCGCGATCTTGCCCTGCGGGATCAGCACCGCGCACTCCATACCCGCGCGGGTGGCGTAGGCGGCGGCCGAGGCCGAGGTGTTGCCGGTGGAGGCGCACAGCACGGCCTTCTGACCGCGGTACTTGGCGTCGGTCATCGCCATGGTCATGCCACGGTCCTTGAACGAACCGGTCGGGTTGGCGCCCTCGACCTTGAGGTAGACCTCGCAACCGGTCAGCTCCGACAGATGCGTCGCGGGGACCAGCGGGGTACCACCCTCGAACAGGGTGACCGGCTCCCAGTTCGCGGCACCTTCGAGCCGATCACGGTAGGCCGCGATCAGACCCGGCCAGCGCGAGTGCACGCCGAGCTGGGGGGCGATGCCAGTGGTACTCATGATTCTTCGGTGCCTTCCAGTCTGAGAACGCTGGTCACAGAGGTGACGGAATCCATCTCCGCCAGTACCGCGACAGTATCGGCCAGCGAGGACTCCACCGCATGGTGGGTCACGACCACGAGCCTGGCGCCTTCGCCATGGCCCTGCTGACGCACGGTGGAGATGCTCACGCCGTGCTGGGCGAAGGTGTCGGCGACCGCGGCGAGCACGCCGGGACGGTCGGCCACCTGCAGGTTCACGTGGTAGCGGGTGGGGGTGTCGCCGATCGGGGCGATGGGCAGCTCGGCGTAGACCGATTCGCCCGGTGCCCGGCCGCCGTAGAACTTGTTGCGCGCGGCCATCACCAGATCGCCCAGCACGGCCGAGGCGGTCGGCGCGCCACCGGCGCCCTGACCGTAGAACATCAGCCGGCCCGCGTTGTCGGCCTCGACGACCACGGCGTTGAACGCGCCGTTGACCGAGGCCAGCGGGTGCTTGCGCGGGATGAGCGCCGGGTAGACGCGTACCGACACCCGATCCTTGCCGCCCTCGGCGGCCCCTGGCTCACCCGGACCGGACGGCACACGCTCGCAGATGGCGAGCAGCTTCACCGTGCAGCCTACGGCCGAGGCGGTCTCCAGATCCTCGGCGGTGATCTTGGTGATGCCCTCGCGGTACACATCGGCCGCGGTCACGCGGGTGTGGAAGGCCAGCGAGGCCAGGATGGCGGCCTTGGCGGCGGCGTCGAAGCCCTCCACGTCGGCGGTGGGGTCTGCCTCGGCGTAACCCAGCGCGGTGGCCTCGGCGAGCACGTCGTCGTAGGCGGCGCCGGTCTCGTCCATGGCGGAGAGGATGAAGTTGGTGGTGCCGTTGACGATGCCGACCACCTTGTTCACCCGGTCACCCGAGAGCGACTGGATCAGCGGCCGCACCACCGGGATGGCACCGGCGACGGCGGCCTCGAAGTACAGGTCGGCCCGGCTGGCCTCGGCGGCGGCGGCGAGCTCGCCGGTGTAGTCGGCCAGCAGCGCCTTGTTGGCGGTGACCACGGACTTGCCCGCGCTCAGCGCGGCACCGATCAGCGCGCGGGCCGGGTCGATCCCGCCCATGACCTCGACCACCAGGTCGACGTCGTCACGGGTGACCAGCGCCTCGGCGTCGGTGGTGAGCAACTCGGCGGGCAGGCCGCGGTCCTTGGTCACGTCACGCACGGCCACGCCGCGCAGCACCAGCGGCGCACCGACGCGCGAGCGCAGGTCCTCGCCGTTGTCGCGCAGCACGCGCACGACCTCGGTGCCGACCGTGCCCATGCCGAGCACGGCCACACCCAGCGGACGCCCCGCGTCCCCGTTGTTCGCGCTCATTGTCATACCTCCAGGCTCAGCAGGTCCGCCACCGTTTCCCGGCGCAGTATCAGCCGCGACTCCCCATCACGCACCACGACCACGGCGGGCCGGGTGAGCTGGTTGTAGCGGCTCGACATCGAGTAGCAGTACGCGCCGGTCGCCGCGACGGCCACCAGGTCGTCGGGGGCCACGTCGGCCGGCATCCAGGTGTCCCGGATGACGATATCGCCGCTCTCGCAATGCTTTCCGACCACGCGCGCGACCACCGCGTGCGCCTCGGAGGAGCGCGAGACCAGACGGCAATCGTAGTCGGCCTGGTAGAGCGCGGGGCGGATATTGTCGCTCATCCCACCGTCGACGCTGACGTAGCGGCGCCGCGCGCCCCCGTCGAGCTCGACGTCCTTGATGGTGCCCACCTCGTAGAGGGTGACGGTGCCGGGGCCCGCGATGGCGCGGCCCGGCTCCACGGCGATGACCGGCTCGGGCAGCCCGGCCCGCTCGGCCTCCGCGGCGACCAGCTCGCGCAGGCTGGCGGCGAACTCGTCCAGCGGCGGCGGGTTGTCGGCGGGCAGGTAGGAGATGCCGAGGCCGCCGCCCAGGTCCAGGGTGGCGATCTGCGCGGTGCGCTCGATGCCGAACTTGTCGATCGCCTCGCGCAGCAGGCCGAGCATGCGGCGCGCGGCGATCTCGAAGCCGTCGATCTCGAAGATCTGCGAGCCGATGTGGCTGTGCAGGCCGACCAGACGCAGGTTGTCGGTCTCGAAGACCCGGGCCAGCGCCTCCATGGCGTCGCCACCGGCGATCGAGAAACCGAACTTCTGGTCCTCGTGCGCGGTGGAGATGTACTCGTGGGTGTGCGCCTCGACGCCGACGGTGACCCGGACCAGCACGTCCTGGACCACACCCGCCGCACCGGCGACCGCCTCGAGCCGGTCGATCTCGTAGAGCGAGTCGACCACCACGTGCCCGACACCGGCCGCGACGGCGGTCTCGAGCTCGGGCACCGACTTGTTGTTGCCGTGCAGGGCGATGCGCTCGGCCGGGAAACCGGCGTTGAGCGCGACGGCCAGCTCACCACCGGAACACACGTCCAGCGACAGGCCCTCGTCGCGGATCCAGCGCGCGATCTCCCCGCACAGGAACGCCTTGGAGGCGTAGTGCACGCGGGCGTTGGGGCCGAAGGCGGCCACCATGTCGCGGCAGCGGGTGCGGAAGTCGTCCTCGTCGATGACGAACAGCGGCGTGCCGTACTGCTGGGCCAGCTCGGTGACCGGCACGCCGGCCAGCCGGACCACGCCGTCGTCGCCACGGGTGGCGTTGCGCGGCCAGACGTTGGCCGGGAGATCGATCATCTCCGCGGGGTCGCTGGGGCGCTCGGCCAGGCTCGGCGCGTGCGGGATCTCAGCGTGCCGGGGACCGGCGGGGTGTGCACTCATCGCGGTGCGTCCTTCCTGACAGGCTTGCCGGTGTTCACATGCGCTCCGGTGCGCTGACGCCGAGCAGGGCGAGGCCGTTGGCCAGCACCTGGCGGGTGGCCTTGACCAGTTCCAGCCGGGCGGCGTTGAGGGGGGTGACCGCGTCGTCGCCCTTGGGCAGCACGCGCATGTCGTCGTCGGACTGGAACGGGTGGTAGACCCCCGCCAGTTCCTCCAGGTAACGGGCGATGCGGTGCGGTTCGCGGGTCTCGGCAGCGGTGGCGACCACGCGCGGGAAATCGCCGAGGGTGCGGATCAGGTCGCCTTCGCGGGCCGAGTTCAGCAGCGCGAAGTCGGGTTCGATGCTCGCGAACTCGGCGTACTTGGCGGCGTTGCCCAGGATGCTGTTGGTGCGCGAGTGGGCGTACTGCACGTAGTAGACCGGGTTCTCGCTGCTGGCCTTGGTCCACAGGTCCAGGTCGATGTCGATGCTCGAGTTCACCGAGGAGCGCACCAGCGAGTAGCGGGCGGCGTCGACACCGATCTGCTCGACCAGGTCGTTGAGCGTCACCACGGTGCCCGCGCGCTTGCTCATCTTCACCGCCTGGCCGTCCTTGACCAGGTTCACCATCTGGCCGATCAGCACCTCGACGGTGTCGGGGTCGTCACCGAAGGCGGCCGCGGCGGCCTTCAACCGGCCGATGTAGCCGTGGTGGTCGGCGCCGAGCATGTAGATGGCCAGGTCGAAGCCACGGGCGCGCTTGTTCTGGAAGTAGGCGATGTCACCGGCGATGTAGGCGGCGTTGCCGTCGCTCTTGAGGACCACGCGGTCCTTGTCGTCGCCGAACTCGGTGGAGGCGATCCACCAGGCGCCGTCCTTCTCGTACAGGTTGCCGGAGTTCTTGAGCTGCTCGACGGCCCGCTCGACGGCACCGGAGGCGAACAGTTCACTCTCGTTGAAGTACACGTCGAAGTCGGTGCCGAAGTCGTGCAGATCCTGCTTGATCTGGGCGAACATCTGCTGCACGCCCTCGCGCCGGAACAGCTCGTGGCGCTCGTCGGCGGGCAGGCTCAGCACCTCGGGGTGCGCGGCGACGATGCCGGAGCTGATCTCCTGGATGTACTCGCCCGCGTAGCCGTCCGCCGGGGTCGGCTCGCCGAGGGCGGCGGCGACCAGCGACTTGGCGAAGCGGTCGATCTGCGCGCCGTGGTCGTTGAAGTAGTACTCGCGCGTCACCTCGGCGCCCTGCGCGGCCAGGATGCGGCCCAGCGCGTCACCGACGGCGGCCCAGCGGGTGCCACCGAGGTGCACCGGGCCGGTGGGGTTGGCGGAGACGAACTCGAGGTTGATCGCGGTGCCGGTCAGCGCGGCGGCGGTGCCGTACGCCTGCCCCGCGGTCAGGATCTGGGTGACGATCGCGCCCTGCGCGGAGGCGGCCAGGCGGATGTTCAGGAAGCCGGGTCCTGCGACATCGGCCACATCGATGGCGTCGGTGGCCGCGAGCGCCTCGGCCAGCCAGCCGGCCAGCTCGCGCGGATTGGTTCCCACCTTCTTGGCCACCTGCATGGCCACATTCGTGGCATAGTCGCCGTGTTCGGGGTTGCGCGGACGCTCCACTGTGACCTGCTCGGGCAGGACCGACGAGTCCAGTCCACGTTCGACAAGCACCTTCGCGGCGGTGGTGCGAAGGAGATCTGCAAGGTCAGCTGGAGTCACGAGTCTCTATCCTATTGGCTGGGCGCCTCGCAACCACGACCGCCCGGTACGAACGTCCCGATCCACACGTCGAAAGAGCACATCCAGCGATGCCGAGCAGGACCAGCGCCACATCAGCCAAGGCCGTCCGGGCCGCGGGGAAATCGTCTCCGTCGCGCAAACCCGGAAAGGGAAAGCTTCCCGGGAAGAAGCGGGAGGTCCCGTGGGCGCTGCTCGGCGCGGGTGTCGCCATCGTGGCGCTGATCGGCCTGCTGGCCTACAGCCTGGTGCCCAAGTACCTGGACCAGGCCGCGATCCGCGAGGCGCAGACCGACCTCAAGGAATGGGTGCCCTCCAAGGACAACCAGGACCCGTCGGCCAAGATCGAGGGCGTCGTCAAGCAGGACTACCCCGCCGGGCTGCACGTTACCCCGGAGCAGCGGGTGGCCTATGACAAGTCCCCCGCCTACGGCGGCCCGCACGACGGCGCCTGGGCCAACTGCACCGGCACCGTCTACGCCAAGCCGATCCGCATGGAGAACGCGGTGCACTCGCTCGAGCACGGTGCGGTCTGGATCGCCTACAACCCCGACAAGGTCGACGCCGCGGGCGTGGAGAAGCTGTCGAACTTCGTCAAGGGCCGTCAGTTCAGCCTGATGTCGCCGTACCCGGGCCTGGACTCGGCCATCTCGCTGCAGTCCTGGGGTCACCAGCTCAAGCTCGACTCCGCCGACGACGCGCGCATCAAGCAGTTCATCTCCGCCCTGCGCGAGAACCCCTACGCCTACCCCGAGGTCGGCGCGAGCTGCTCGAACCCGATCTTCGACGCGAACAACCCGCCGCCGTTCGACTCCTCGCCCTACGGCCCCGAAGCGGTGCCGATGGACGGCGCGGGCCTGACCCAGGACCAGTCCGAACTCGCCGGCGCGGGCGGCGGGGGCATCCCCGGCGTCCCGAGCATCCCGATGCCCGGCGGCCTGCCCTCGGGTCAGTAGTGAGCACCGAGGTCGAACCCGAGGAGACCGCACCCGAGCCGGGCACCCGCCGCCCGGCCGGGGCGATCCTGGTACTCGGCGCCATCGGGCTGCTGCTGCTCGGCGCGGTGGCGGGCGTGCTGCTGCGGATGCCGCTGGACAAGGCCGACGACCCCGCCCCCGGCCCGGTCGACATCGGCTTCAGCCAGGACATGGCCGCCCACCACGCCCAGGCCGTCGACATGGCAGGCGTGGCGCTGATCGCCTCGACCGACAACGACGTGCGCAGGCTCGCCTACGACATCCTCACCACCCAGCAGAACCAGATCGGCCGCATGCAGGCCTGGTTGCAGCTGTGGGGCGAGACCAACCAGAACGTCGACGGGTTCATGGGCTGGATGAGCGAGCACGGCGACGGCGCGCACGGCCACGGCGGCGCCACCGAGCACGAGATGTCGGGCCCGATGACCACCATGCCCGGCATGGCCAGTCAAGAGGAGATGACCGCCCTGCGCCAGGCCACCGGCCCGGCGCTGGACACCATGTTCCTGCAGCTGATGCTGCGCCACCATCAGGGCGGCGCGCCGATGGCCGAGTACGCGGCCGAACACGCCGACGTCGCCGCGGTGCGGCTGCTGGCCCAGCAGATGGCCAAGGCCCAGGCCAGCGAATCCGCGCTGATGACGAGCATGCTCGCCGCCCGCGGCGCCACCCCGCTGCCGCTGAACTGACCCCGGTGCCGGACCGGGTCAACCACCCGGCCCGGCACCGTTTTTGGCGCACCGCACTCCATGCGATACGCTGTCGCTGCCCGATCGCCCCACAGCGACCGGCCACTATCCCGCCCTCGTAGCTCAGGGGATAGAGCGTCTGCCTCCGGAGCAGAAGGCCGCAGGTTCGAATCCTGCCGAGGGCACAGCAGTTCGAGGTCCCGTCCGTTCGGTCGGGGCCTCGTTTGCTTTGAGTTCGGTTCCACAGCGGTTGCGGGGGCCAGGCCCCCGATGACATCAGGAGCGGGCCATGACCAATCCCCCCGAGGGGCAGCAGCCACCGAACATTCCTTCCGGGCCGCCGGGATATCCGCACGCCGGTTTCGAGGGCGGCGCGAACCCGGTTCCCGGCGCACCGGGCAATCCCGATGTGTTCCCGCCGCCGCAGCCGCCGAAGAAGAAGCGGACCGGCCTGTTCGTCGGGCTCGGCGTTCTCGCCCTGGTGGTGATCGGCGCGGTGATCACCGGTGTCGTGCTCACCCTGCAGGGCCGCACGCCGCTGTCCTCGGACGAGAAGAAGATCGAGGTCGCCATCCGCGACTTCTACGACACCCTCGACTCCGAGGGCTTCATCGCCGCCGCCGCGCTGGCCTGCACCGCCGACCGCACCGAGATCGACAACCTCTCCGACGAACAGCGCAAGCAGTTCGACGCGGCCACCGTCCAGGTGACCATCGACGAGGTCAAGGACATCGTCGTCACCGGCGACACCGCCAAGGCCACCGTCACCGGCCAGCTCACCCTCTCGGTCGAGGGCGAGGAACCCAACACCGAGTCCAGCACCGAGGAACACCTCGCCAAGGAAGACGGCACCTGGAAGATCTGCTCGGTCCCGGCCACCAAACACTGACCGAACCTCCTTGCCGCCCGGGGTATTTTGCTGGAGGAAGCCTCACAACCCCGGGGCGGGAAGGACGTCGATGATCGTGCGCGGCCGGTGGCTGGTGGCGGCGACGCTGGTGGTGGTGTTCGGGCTCGGGGGGTGTGGGTCGTCGGCGGGGCGTGACGAGATCACCGTGTACAGCGGGCAGGACGTGGGGTTGGTGGCCGAGTGGGCGGCGGCGTTCACCGAGCAGACGGGGATCGAGGTGATCGTGCGATCCGGGGGTGATGCCGCGCTGGGTGATCAGCTGCTCGCCGAAGGGGCCGACTCCCCCGCCGACGCCTTCCTCAGCGCGAACGCGCCGGTGATGACCCTCGTCGACGACGCAGGATTGTTCGCCGAACTCGACCGCGCCACCGTGGAGCAGGTGCCGCGGCGGTATCGACCCGCCACCGACACCTGGGTCGGAACCACCGTGCGCACAACAGGATTCGTCTACAACCTCACGGGTCTGCCGGTCGGGGAACTGCCCGCCTCGATGTTGGATCTGGCCCAGCCGAGGTGGCAGGGCCGGTGGGCCGCGGCGGCGGCGAGTTCGGATTTCCAGGCGATCGTGGCGGGTCTGCTGGCGCAGCGCGGCGAGGACGCGACCAGGGCCTGGTTGCGCGGGGTGCGGGCGAACGCGGTGACGCTGCCCGACGGTGCCGCGGTCGTCGCGGCGGTGAGCACGGGCCGTCCAGCGTCCGGGCTGGTCTTCCAGAATGCCTGGTACCGGGCCACCGGACAGCAGGCCACGACCGCGCTGCACACCTTTCCCGGCCAGGACCCGGGCGCATTCCTCAGTGTCGGCGGTGGGGCCGTGCTGCGGTCGAGCACGAAACACGAACAGGCCCGGAAATTCCTCGCATTCGTCACGGGGCGGGTGGGTCAGGAAATCGTTCGCGACGGCGGTTCGATGCAGTATCCGGTCGCGGCCGATATCGGCGCCGACCCCGCCCTGCCGCCGCAGGCCGGGCTCACGGCGCCGGTCGTCGACCCCGCCCGGCTCGACGCGGTGCGCGCCGACGCGCTGCTCACCGAGGCCGGGTTGCGCTGAGATGGGTTCGGATCACGCTGATCGCAACTCTCGTCCGCGGCGCCCGCGCACGGCACTATCAATGGCGAGGCGGGCGTGGCTGAGTGGTTTAGGCAACGGTCTGCAAAGCCGTTAACGCGGGTTCAATTCCCGCCGCTCGCTCCAACGGGGAAAGCGGTCCGGGTCGTGAAATGATCGGATTCATGTCACGACCCGGACCGCTTTCCCAGGACCCCATCGCCGAGGCGTACCGGCAGTGGATCGAACACGGCTGGGGTTCGGTGGCCGACGGGATGGCGCTGGTGACCTCCCTGGTGCGCGCCCAGCAGATCGTGATGGCCCGGGTCGACGTGGCACTCAAGCCCTCCGGACTCACCTTTTCCCGCTATGAGCTGCTGCAACTGCTCAGTTTCAGCAAGACCGGCGCCCTGCCGATGGCCAAGGCCAGCGCCCGGTTACAGGTGCATCCGACCAGCGTGACCAATACCGTCGACCGGTTGGAGGCGGCCGGCCTGGTGAACCGGGTGCCCCATCCCACCGATCGCCGGGCGACCCTGATCGAGATCACCACTGCCGGAAGGGAATCCGTGGCAGCGGCGACGGAGGCACTCAACGCGCAGGTCTTCGCCGAGCCCGGTCTGCCACCGGAAAGCGGGCGCGAACTGCTGCGACTGCTGGCGCAGTTCCGCCACGACGCGGGCGACTTCGAGACCGGCGACCCGGAAAACCTCGCATTCCACGCGACCTGGCGGCTCGACCCGGAATAACCTCCCGGCACCCTTGGCAGCCGGGGCAAAAGCGGTCACCATGGACCGCATGGTGCTGGTCCTGGGGGTCTCGGCGGGTGCGGGCGGTGCTCGCGCCGTGCTGACCCACTCCGATCAACCCCAGCTCCCGCCCCTGGACCGGATCAGGGTGCCGCGCAGGCCCGGCGCCTCGGTCGCCGAATCGGTGCTCACGGCGGTGCGCCGGATGCGGGTGGCCGCGCTGGCCCGCGACGAATGCGTCACCGACACGGTGGTCACCTGCCGGTCGGAACTGCACGCCGACGCCGTGCGCGCCGCCGCCGGACAGTCACTGGCCATCGTCGACGAACCCCTCGCCCAGCTGCGCTACCTGCGCTTCACCGGTCAGCTACCCGCCTCCGACTCGGTGATCCTCTACGACCTGGGCTGCTCGGGCCTGACCATCACCCACGCCGACTGCCGCACCGACACCATCCTGGCGAGCAGGCGCAGCACCGTCCTGAGCGGCGACGGCTACGACGCGCTGCTGCGCTGGCAACTGGCCCGCGACGGCGTCGCCACCGACGCGCGCACCAGCCGCGCGCATCGCGAATCGCTGAGCCGGGAGCGAGTGGTCACGGCCACCGACGCCTACACCGGCGAGCGCGCGGTGCTCACCCGCAGCGACCTGGCCGGACTGTGTGACGAGGGGTTGCGGCATTCGGCCGGTTTCGTGCGGCAGCTGATCGCCGAGACCGGGGTGCGGCCCGGTGCGCTGGTGCTGCTGGGCGGATGCACCCGCAATCCGACCCTGCGCGCGGATCTGGCCGGGCTGGTGGGTCTGCCGCTGGTCTACGACCCGGAACCGGAGTTCGTCTCGGCCAGGGGCGCGGTGCTGCTGGCCGCCCGACGGCCCTCGGCCCGCCTGCGGATGACCCGCCTGCGCGCGGGCGCGGCCGAGGCCGCCCGGGCCGGACAGCTTCGCCCGGCCCGGCGCAGACTGCTCGCCGCGGTGGCGGTCACGGCCACCCTGGGCGGTGCGGTGGCCGGGCTGATCGGCACCGACAGCGCGCCGCGGTCCCCCGAGAAGGGGACCGCGCCGCCCACCGCGCAGTTCCTCGACGGTTCGCCGCGCTGGAAACCGAACTAGCTGTTGGTGAAGTTCGCGGGCCGCTTCTCGACGAAGGCGGCCATGCCTTCCTTCTGGTCGTCGGTGGCGAACAGCGAGTGGAACACCCGGCGCTCGAACCGCAGGCCCTCGCCCAGGGTGGTCTCGAAGGAGCGGTTCACCGCCTCCTTGGCGATCATGGCCACCGGCAGCGACATCGAGGCGATGGTCTGGGCGGTCTCGAGCGCGGTGTCGAGCAGCTGGTCGGCGGGCACGATGCGCGAGACCAGACCGGCCCGCTCGGCTTCCTCGGCGCCCATGTTGCGGCCGGTCAGGATCAGGTCCATGGCCTTGGCCTTGCCGACGGCGCGGGTCAGCCGCTGCGAGCCGCCGATGCCGGGGATCACGCCGAGCTTGATCTCGGGCTGACCGAACTTGGCGTTGTCGGCGGCGATGAGGATGTCGCACAGCATGGCCAGCTCACAGCCACCGCCGAGGGCGTAGCCCGCCACGGCGGCGATGGTGGGCTTGCGGAAGTTCGCCAGGCGGTCCCAGCGGGCGAAGAAATCGGCCATGAACATGTCCATGTACGACTTGGGCGCCATCTCCTTGATGTCGGCGCCCGCCGCGAAGGCCTTCTCCGAGCCGGTGATCACCACGGCGCCGATGGAGTCGTCGTTCTCGAGTTCGTCGAGCGCGGCGACGACGTCGTCGAGGACCTGGGCGTTGAGGGCGTTGAGGGCCTTGGGCCGGTTCAGCGTGATCCAGCCGACCCCGCCCTTCCCGTCCGCGCCGCCCTTGCGCTCCAGCAGAATCGTCTCGAATTCGGTCACGGCACCCTCTTGTTCCTCAGTGGTCACGGATGCCCGAACGATACCGAGCCGCGACGGCACTCGCGGCACGCCCCGTGCGCGGCCTTCCGTTCGCGCCTCGCTGCGGCACAATCGGGACATGGGCACCGACCACTTCGTGCGGATCAGCCGCCTGCGGGCACTCATCGATCATGAGAACACCGGCGCGGGCGAGCGGGCCACCGCTCAGCGCATGCTCGACCGCATCCTGCGCAAGTCCCCAGCCGGGCCCGCGGCCACGCATCCGGACCGGGTCTACGGCGCCCGGCACGACCGGCCCGGCAGGCACGCCAGTACGTCCTCGATCGTGGAGTCGGTGCGCGAGGACATCACCTTCGCCCGGCTGTTCTCGGTCGCGGGCGAACCCGGTGAGGTGCGCGTGCACAGTCCGCTGGCGGCCGCGCCCGCCGAGGTCACCGTGCGGGTGAGCACGCCGTTCGCCGACCAGATCGTCGTCACCATCGACGACATCCCGCCGGAGTGGGGCTGGGAGGCCGACGAGTTCGAGCGCACCACCGCGACCGCCGACCTGCGCGGTTTCGCCGAGGAGCTGGCCGAGATCATCGACAGCTACAACCACGACGGCAGCGATGTGGGCCCGCGCTTCTTCCGCACGATCCGCGCCCAGCAGACCACGCTGCTGCGCTGAGCACCCGCACGCGGCTTCGACGGGCACCGGACCCATTCGGCGCATCCACGGCTACCTCGGACGCAGCACCAGCACGATCAGTCCCACCGTGAGCACCACCGCCCCGATCGCCAGCACCAGGCTCGCCACCGCCGGACCGCCGCCGGTCTGCTCGGCGACCAGCTGACCCACCGCGATCGCCACCGTCGCCGCCCCGCCCACCACCAGCACCGGCTCGCGCCGCAGCGCGTAGAGCCCCAGGCAGCCCAGCCCGATCAGCCCGGTGAGCAGCGGCCGCCACAGCGAATCCCCGAAGGTCACCGACTGCGCGCCGAGCACCGCGATCACCCCGCCGAGCAGGTATCCGGCCCATTCCGCGACCAGCAGCCGCGCCCAGGCCAGGCCGAACCACATCCCACCGAACACCAGTAGCGCGATCCCCTGCCCCGGCGAACGGACGGCGACGGCATCGCTCACCGCGTACACCGCCGCGACCCCGAACCCGGCCACCGCGACCATGCCCAGCACGGTCGGCACCAGCAGATACCCGAGCACCGCGACCAGCAGTCCGGCGAGCACGGCCGGATGCCCGGCGGTACCGTGCTCGCCGAACGCCGTCGCCACCGCCCCGGCCGTCGCCCCGGCCGCGAGCACCAGCAGCACCGCCGCCAGCCGCACCCGCCCGGCCCCGGCGATCGGCACCCGCCGGAACACCCCGCGGCACCCGCCCGCCAGGATCACCGCCCCGCCGACCGCGCACCCGGCCACGACCGCCAGCAGCACCACCCGCCCCGACTGCGCCACCTCGCTCCACGCCCGCCCGAGGAACAGGGCCAACCCCGCCGCGACCAGCCCGGCCCCGAGATAGGCGACGATCTCCGCGGCGACCCGTCCCGCGGGCGCCCGGCCCGCCCGTTCCTGCTCGTCGACCGCGCGCAGGACCGCCGCGCGCTGCTCGCCGCTGATCACCCCCGACGCCACCAGCCGTTCCAGCGCCACACCCACCCTGTGCTCGCGAACCATCCGTGCAGTATGTCGAGCGGGGGCCGAATCCCGGCCCAGCACGGCGGAGCGTTTCCCGACACAGTGACGCCGTTCACACTAGAATTAGTTTGATGTCCGAGTATCGGGCGTGCGACCAGTCGGCGGAGGAATCCCATGGGCGAGTCCAGCGCACTGCATGTACCTGTTCATCCGGTGCGGTTCGTGACGTCGGCGGCGCTGTTCGACGGCCACGACGCCGCGATCAACATCATGCGGCGGATCCTGCAGAGCCAGGGCGCCGAGGTGATCCACCTGGGCCACAACCGCTCGGTCCGCGAAATCGTCGACGCGGTGCGCGAAGAAGACGCGCAGGGCGTGGCGGTGAGCTCGTATCAGGGCGGCCACATCGAGTTCTTCGAGTACCTCGCCCGGTCGCTGCGCGAGGCGGGCGCGGGCCATGTGCGGATCTTCGGCGGGGGTGGCGGGGTGATCGTCGCCGAGGAGATCGAGCGGCTGGCTCGCAGTGGGGTGCGGATCTTCTCCCCCGAGGACGGTCAGCGCCTCGGCCTGCCCGGCATGATCAACGAGCTGATCCGCGAGTGCGATGTGGACCCGGCCGCCGAACCACCCGACCTGGACGCCCTCTACACCGGCGACCGCAACGCCCTGGCCCGCACCCTCACCTGCCTCCAGCAGGGCGCGCTGAACGACTCGGACCGCACGGCGATCCTGGCCGCCGCGGCCAAGCGCCGCGTGCCCGTGCTCGGGATCACCGGCACCGGCGGCTCCGGAAAGTCCTCGCTCACCGACGAATTGGTGCGCAGGCTCCGCACCGACCAGCAGGACAAGCTGCGCGTCGCGGTACTGGCCGTCGACCCGACCCGCAGGCGCGCGGGCGGCGCCCTGCTCGGCGACCGCATCCGGATGAACGCCCTGGACGGCGAACACGTCTACTTCCGTTCCCTGGCCACCCGCGGCAATCACGAACTGCCCGACGGCATCGACACCATGATCGCCGCCTGCAAGGCCGCGGGCTACGACCTGGTCGTGCTGGAGACCCCGGGCATCGGCCAGGGCGACGCGGGCATCGTCGACCACGTCGACGTGGCGCTGTACGTGATGACGCCCGAGTTCGGCGCCGCCTCCCAGCTCGAGAAGATCGACATGCTCGACTACGCCGACGTGGTCGCGGTCAACAAGTACGAGCGCCGGGGCGCGGCCGACGCGGTGCGCGATGTGGCACGCCAATTGATCCGCAACCGTGCGGAATTCGGCGCCACCCCCGCCGACATGCCGGTCTTCGGCACCAGTGCCGCCACCTTCGACGACGACGGCGTCACGGCCCTCTATCAGCACCTGACCGGCCTGCTCACCGGCCACGGCCTGCACCTCGAACCCGGCGCGCTGCCCCGGGTGGACACCAGGGTCTCCACCCGCTTCGCCCAGCTCGTTCCGCCCGCCCGGGTCCGCTACCTGGCCGAGATCGCCGAGACCGTCCGCGCCTACCACGCCACGACGGTCACGGAGTGCACTGCGGCACAACGGATTCAACGACTGAGCCTGGTACACGACGAACTGCCCGACGACACCGCCGTCACCGAACTGCTCGACCGCGCCCGCGCCGCCCTGTCCCTCGAATCCGCCGCCCTGCTGGCCGACTGGCCCGCCCTGGCCGAGAGCTATCGCGGCGAGGAACAGGTGGTCCGCGTGCGTGACCGCGAACTGCGCACCCCGCTGCGCCGCGAATCCCTGTCCGGCTCCAGCATTCCGCGCGTCGCCCTGCCGCAGTACACCGACCACGGCGAACTGCTGCGTTTCCTGCGCGCGGAGAACCTGCCGGGCCGATTCCCGTTCACCGCGGGTGTTTTCCCGTTCAAGCGCGACAACGAGGACCCCGCGCGCATGTTCGCCGGTGAGGGCGATCCGGCCCGCACCAATCGCCGCTTCAAGGTTCTCAGCGCGCACGCCGAGGCCACCCGCCTGTCCACCGCCTTCGATTCGGTGACCCTCTACGGTCACGACCCCGCCGAGCGCCCGGACATCTACGGCAAGGTCGGCACCTCGGGCGTCTCGGTGGCCACCATCGAGGACATGCGCACCCTGTTCGACGGTTTCGACCTCTGCGCGCCCACCACCTCGGTCTCGATGACCATCAACGGCCCCGCCCCGACCATCCTGGCCTTCTTCCTCAATGCCGCGATCGACCAGGCGCGCGACCGCTTCACCGAGGCCGAGGGCCGCGCGCCCACCGCGCAGGAGGCCGCCGAGATCCGGGCGCGCACCCTGTCGACCGTGCGCGGCACCGTGCAGGCCGACATTCTCAAGGAGGACCAGGGCCAGAACACCTGCCTGTTCTCCACCGAATTCAGCCTGCGCATGATGGCCGACGTCCAGGAATGGTTCGTGCGCAACACTGTCCGCAATTTCTATTCGGTGTCCATTTCCGGCTATCACATCGCCGAGGCGGGCGCGAACCCGATCAGCCAGCTCGCCTTCACCCTGGCCAACGGCTTCACCTATGTGGAGACGTATCTGGCGCGCGGTCTGGCGATCGATGATTTCGCGCCGAATCTGTCGTTCTTCTTCTCCAACGGCATGGACCCCGAGTACACCGTGATCGGCCGGGTCGCCCGCCGGATCTGGGCGATCGCGCTGCGCGAGCGCTACGGCGCGAGCGAACGCGCGCAGAAACTCAAGTACCACGTGCAGACCTCGGGTCGCTCGCTGCACGCCCAGGAAATGCAGTTCAACGACATCCGCACCACCCTGCAGGCGCTGATCGCGGTCTACGACAACTGCAACAGCCTGCACACCAACGCCTTCGACGAGGCCGTCACCACGCCCACCGAGGATTCGGTGCGCCGCGCGCTGGCGATCCAGCTGATCATCGCCAAGGAATGGGGTCTGGCGATGAACGAGAATCCGCTCCAGGGCAGTTTCGTCGTCGACGAACTCACCGATCTGGTCGAAGAGGCGGTACTACTCGAATTCGAGCGGATCAGTGAACGCGGCGGGGTGCTCGGCGCCATGGAGACCGGCTATCAGCGCGGCCGCATCCAGGACGAGTCCCTGCGCTACGAACAGCGCAAACACGACGGCACCCTGCCGATCGTCGGGGTGAACACCTTCCGCGGACCCGACGACGCCGCCGCGCACGGCCCGATCGAACTGGCCCGCGGCACCGAGGCCGAACGTCAGTCCCAGCTCACCCGGCTGCGCGAGTTCCGCGACGAGCACAGCGAGCAGGCCCATCGCGCGCTGGCCCGGCTGACCGAGGTGGCCCATACCGACGGCAATATCTTCGAGGTGCTGATGGAGGCCGCACGGGTGTGCACCTTGCAGCAGGTCACCGACGCCTTCTTCGCGGTGGGCGGGCAGTACCGGCGCACCGTCTAGCCGCCGATCACCTCCGGCGGCAGGAACGCCCCGCCGAGCTGCACGGCGATGGCGGCGGTGTGTTCGACCAGGCGCTCGGCGTCCACGTCGAGGGCGCCGCTGCGCCAGGCGGTGAGCAGCTCGATGAAGCCGCCGATGCCTGCCAGCGTGCTCATCCGGAACGCCGTCTCGTCGATGCCGTCGCGCAGGTAGGGCCAGGCGACCGCGGTCAGCAGGTCGGTGGAGTCGGTGAGCATGCTCTGGCGGCGCCGTTCGAGCACCGCGCTGCCGGCGTGCTCGGCCAGCAGGATGCGGGCCCGGCCGCGCTGATCGGTCTGCAGGGCCACCGCCCGCGTGATCGCCGCGTGCAGGATCTCCAGCGGAGTGCGCTCGCTGTTCTCCGCCACCACCACGGCGAGATCGGCGAAGACTTCGGCGCACACCTCGTCCCAGGCGACCCCGAGCAACTCGTCGCGGTCGGCGAAGTTCTCGTAGAAGTACCGGTCGTTGAGCCCGGCCCGCTGACACACTCCGCGCATGGTCACCGCGGCCCAGCCGCTGTCGAGCCAGATGTCCAGCGCCGCGGACACCAGCGCCTCGCGCCGCTGCGCCCTGCGCTCGTCGGCGGTCCGCCCACCCCAGGTGCGGGCCGGTGCACGTACATCCATGGTTGACAAAGTACCCCGTCACGCGCCTAATTGGTGTCAGGTGCGGCCAATGGTGGCAGACGCCACCAGTTGTGGACCGGCACCGGGCGAACCGGGAGTTGCCATGCGACTGTTTCCCTTCGGCGGTCCCCGCCGGACCACCCGCGCCGACGCCGTGGTCACCGGCGCGGGCAGCGGCATCGGCCGCGCCTTCGCGGTGGAACTGGGCAGGCGCGGCGGCCGGGTGCTCTGCTCCGACATCGACTCCGGACGCGCCGCCGACACCGCCGACCTGGTCGAGGCCGCAGGCGGCAAGGCCATCGGCGCCGGCTGCGATGTCACCGTGATCGGGGAGGTCAGCGGGCTGGCCGAGACCGCGCGCGACTGGTTCGGCGACGCGCCAACGGTGGTGATCAACAATGCCGGGATCGGCGCGGGCGGCCCGCCGGTCGGCGAGTTCACCCTCGACGACTGGCAGCGCACGCTCGGAGTGAACCTGTGGGGCGTCATCCACGGCTGTCACGTCTTCGCGCCGATCCTGCGCGCGGCGGGGCGCGGCGCGCTGGTCAATGTGGCCTCGGCCGCCGCGTTCGGCGCCGCGCCTCGGATGGCCGCCTACAACGTCAGCAAGGCGGGCGTGCTCGCGCTCTCGGAGACGATGGCCGCCGAACTCGCCGGCACCGGTGTCGGGGTCACGGTGCTGTGCCCCACCGGCGTGAAAACCGGGATCATGCAGGCGGATTCGCCGATGGACGAGACCGCCGAGCGCCTCGGCGGGCTGCTGCTGCGCTGGACCGGCCGCTCACCCGACACCATCGCCCGCGCCACCCTCGACGCCGTCGACCGCGGCGAGCTCTACGTCGTCCCCCAGCTCGAGGCCAAGCTGCTCTGGCAGGCCAAACGCTGGATGCCCACCACCTACACCCGTTCGGCGGGCCTGCTGGAGCGGGTCGTGCGCTGATCCACCACCCCCCGAGGAGGTCGAACAATGACGTTCGCGTATCCGGACATGCTCGCCACCGTCCGCGCCCGGCAATGGGCACTGGCCGATATCGACTGGGACGCACCCGGCGCCGAGACCATCACCGACGAACAACGCCCCCGGCTGGCTGCCTTCATGTCCGATCTGGTGTGGATCGAGCACGTGGGTGCCCGTGGCTTCGCGGCGCTCGTGCGGCAGGCGCCACCCGGCGCGCTGCGCGAGATCTACCGCCACTTCCACGCCGAGGAACAGAAGCACGCCAATGCCGAGCTGGCGCTGATGCGGCGCTGGGGCATGCTCGAGGGCGACGCGATGCCGGTGCCCAACAAGAACATCCGCCTGGTGATCAGCTGGCTGGACCGCTACGCCGAGAGCCTGAGCCTGCCGGTGCTCGGCACCGTCATCCCGTCGCTGGAGACCGCCCTGGACGGCGCGCTGGTCAAGTTCCTGCTCGACGAGGTCGACGATCCGGTGTGCCACCAGGTGTTCCGGCACATCAACAACGACGAATCCCGCCACCTGGCCGTCGGTTTCCAGGTGCTCGAACAGCTCGGCGCGGGGCCGCTGCGCAAGATCGCCATCGAGACAGCGGGTTTCGCGGTGCGCCCGTCGTTCGTGCTCGGCGCCCTGCTCTACGCCCCGCTGCTCTCGCGCATGTCGACCACGATCATCGCGCTCGGCCTCGACGAGGAGAAGCTGTGGCAGGCGGTGCGCCGCTACGAGAACGTGGGCGAACGCAGCCCCGATATCCGCAGGCTGCCGCTGTATCACGTGGTAAAGATGCACGGGAAGGCCACGATCCACCGGCGTCAGCCGTTCCAGCTGCTCGCCGATGTGTCCAATGCCTGCATCGACCGCTTCCCCGTCCGGATTCTCGGGCACCGGCCGTCCTGGTCGAAGGAACTCACCTACGAACCGGTGGCGAAATGATTCCACCGCACGCCGACACCTTCACCGGACGGCAACTGCACCGCACGGCGTTCCGGCCCCGGCACGAGTTCACCGGCGAGCGCGTCGCGATCATCGGTTCCGGCGCGGCGGCCGCCCGGCTGCTGCCGGGCATCGCCGCCGAGGCCGCTCGCGTGACGGTCTTCCAGACCGACGCGGTGTGGATCCTGCCCCGCACGCCCCTGCCCGACGCGCTGCTGCGGCGGCTGCCACAACCGCTGCTGCGCACCGCCGCGCGCGCGAATCTGCGTGTCCAGGTGCGCGATTCGTGGCTGCGCCACCGGCTCACCCCCGACGACGCCGCGGGCCTGGCCCTGCACAACAGCTACTACCGCACCCTGCTGCGCCCCCACTGCACGCTGGTCACCTGGCCGATCGCCCGGCTCGCGCCGCGGGGTGTGCGCACCGTCGACGGGATCGAACACCGGGTGGACAGTGTCGTCTACGCCGACGACGCGGGCCACGTCGTCCGCAGGCTGACCCGCGCGGGCCGCCTGCCCGCCTCGGCCATCCGTATGAAGGAGACTGCATGACCACCGGAATCGATCACGAGATCGTCATCGTCGGCGCCGGGTTCTCCGGTATCGGCGCGGCCATCGAGCTGCGCAAGGCCGGCTTCGAGGACTTCCTGATCGTCGACGAGGCCGACGGCGTCGGCGGGACCTGGCACTGGAACACCTATCCCGGTGTCGCCGTGGACATCCCGTCGTTCAGCTATCAGTTCTCCTTCGAGCAGCGCACCGACTGGTCGCGAGTGTACGCGCCGGGCCGCGAGCTCAAGGCCTACGCCGAATCGTGTGTGGACAAGTACGGACTGCGCCCGCGCATCCGGTTCGGCACCACGGTGCTGTCGGCCGATTTCGACGAGGCGGGTGAGCGCTGGGTGCTGCGCACCGGTGACGGCACCGAACTGTCGGCGCGGTTCGTGATCAGCGCGACCGGGGTGCTCACCCGGCCCAAACTGCCCGAGATCGCGGGCATCGAGGACTTCGCGGGCATCACCATGCACACCTCCCGCTGGGACCACACCCAGGACCTGCGGGGTAAGCGGGTGGCGATCATCGGGACGGGCGCGTCGGCGGTGCAGGTCGTCCCGGAGATCGCCCCGCACGTCGAACGGCTGACCGTATTCCAGCGCACCCCCATCTGGTGCCTGCCCCGCCCCGATCTGCCGCTGCCCACCGCCGCCCGCCTGGCACTGAAGGTCCCCGGCGGCCGCACGCTGACCCGCTTGCTCAGCCAGACCTATGTCGAGTTCACCTTCCCGCTGGCCGCGCACTACTACACCTCGCTGCCCACCGCGGCGATCGGCGAACGCGCGGGGCTGGCGCATCTGAAACGGCAGGTGAAGGACCCGGCGGTCCGGGCCGCGCTCACCCCGGACTACGCCCTGGGCTGCAAGCGCCCGAGTTTCTCCAACGACTACCTGGCCACCTTCAACCGGCCGAACGTCACCCTGGAGACCGACGCCATCGCCGAGGTCACCGCCACCGGCGTGCGCACCGCCGCGGGCGTCGAGCATCCGGCCGATGTGCTCATCCTGGCCACCGGGTTCAAGGTGATGGAGTCGGGCAATATGCCGACCTACGATCTGCACGGCGTGGGCGGGCGTGACCTGGAGAAATGGTGGGACGAGAACCGGCTGCAAGCCTACGAGGGCGTGAGCGTGCCGGGCTTTCCCAACTACTTCTCCATCATCGGGCCCTACGGCTACAACGGCGCCTCGTATTTCACGCTGATCGAGAACCAGACCCGCCATATCCTGCGGGTGCTGCGGCACGCGCGCGGGCTCGGCGCGGCGCGGGTGGAGGTCACCGGGGAGGCCAACGACCGGTTCTTCCGGGAGATGCTGGCCCGTCGGGGTGGGCAGGTGTTCTGGCAGGACAGTTGCGCGCTGGCCAACAGCTATTACTTCGACGCGCACGGTGACGTGCCGCTGCGCCCGTCCTCGACGGTGGAGTCGGCCTGGCGCAGCGGTCACTTCGACCTCGGCGACTACCGGTTCGGCACCCCGGCCGAGGTCGCCGGGTAGGGCCGCCGAATCCCCGGCGCGTGCGGCGAACAGGTCCCGGCCGGATCGGGCCGTGTGACAATGCGCCGGGGGCATTCGGCGGCGATGGGACGCACAGCATGGATCTGACCGGGCTCGACATCATCGATGCGCACATCCACCAGTGGGATCCGCACGCGACCCCGCGCGAGTTCAGCGGTCTCGCGAAACTCATGCGCTACCTGCCGCTGCCGGTCGACCTGGCCGTCAAGCTGGCGCCCCGTCGTGATCGCGAGTTCGTCGGTGACCCGACCGCCTATCTTGGGCCGTATCTGCCCGCGAACTACCGGGCCGATCTCGGCACCACGGCCGTCGCGTCGATCGCGCACGTCGAAGCCGAGTGGGCGGGCTGGAAACCCGACGAGACCCGCTGGGTGGCCAGCCTGCCGTTCGGTGTCGACACCCCGGCACTGGCGGCGGTGCTCGGCGCGGCCGACCCCGCCGCCGTCGATATCGGCGCGGTGCTCGACGCGCACCAGACCGCCTCGCCGCTGTTCCGCGGCGTCCGCGCCATGGTCGCCCACCATCCCGATCCCGCCGTCAAGTCCTTCACCCCGGTCGACGGCGCCCTCACCGCACCGGCCTTCCTGCACGGTTTCGCCCAGCTGGCCCAGCGCGGACTCTCCTTCGAGGCCTGGGTCTATTCAGGGCAGCTACCCGAGGTCACCGCCCTGGCCGGACGCTTTCCCGAGGTGCCGATCGTGCTCGACCACCTGGCCACCCCGGCGGGGGCGTTCGGCCCGGTCGGCAAACACACCGGTCACACCCCGGCCCAGCGACGGGCCCTGCTGGACCGCTGGCGTGACGACCTCAGCGAGCTGGCCACGCGGCCGAATGTGATGGCGAAGGTGAGCGGGCTGATGATGCCGGTGCTCGGTCATCCGGTACCGCCGCGCGGCACGGCCACCCCGGTCCCCGAACTGGTCGAGCGGACCGGCCCGCTGCTGGCGCACGCGCTGGCGGTCTTCGGCGCCGACCGGCTGATCTGGGGCTCCAACTTCCCGGTGGACAAGCCCATCACCAGCTTCACCGGCGCGGTCGAGACGGTGGCCACCGGCCTCACCGCGGCCGGCGCCACCCCCGACGACCTGCGAAAAGTCTTCCGGGACAACGCCCTGCGCGTCTACCGGATCGACACGACCACCTGAGTGGCCCGCGGTGTCGGTGACCGGGTCTAGCATCGCCGCCATGAAGGCAACCGGCACATTCGAGATCACCGCGTTCGATCCCACCGACCTGCTACCGCGGCCGCCCATCACCACCGGGCTGCCGGTCGGGGTCACCACCATGACCAAGCAGTACGCGGGCGAGATCGAGGGACAGTCGGCCACGCTGTTCACCGCCGCCTTCGATATCGCCAGCGGCGCGGGCACCTATGTCGCGATGGAGTCGTTCGAGGGCGCGCTCAACGGCAAGGCGGGCGCGTTCAACTTCGTGCACTCGGCTACCACCGGCGGCACCGATCGCACCGACGAGTTCTTCCACATCGTGCCCGCCAGCGGCACCGGCGAACTCACCGGCATCACCGGCACCGGCGCCCTCTACGTCGACGAGCGCGGTGGCCACCACATCTGGTTCGAGTACGACCTGGGCTAGCTGTCGAATTCCTGGTAGAGCGAGCGCAATTCGCGCAGGCCGGTGGCCGCGATCTGCTCGTCCTCGGCGGTCATCCGCAGGGCACGGCGCAGCGGCACCGGGTCGAGATCCTCGATCACGGCGTGGAATTCGATGCGGGGCAGCTCGGGCAGGGTCAGCGCGTCGCCGTAGGGGTCGCCGGAGTCGTCGGCGCGCGCGGCCTCGGCCACCCCGCCGATCAGGGTGTCGAGGTTCAGTCCGCGCAGGGTGAGGATCTCGCCGGGCTGCTCGTCGAGGCGTTCGGCGAGCAGGTAGCAGACCGCCGCGACGTGCTTGCACGGCCAGCCCATATCCGGGCAGCTACAGGAGAAGTCCAGCTCGGAGGCGGTACTGGGCAGCAGGTGCGGGCCCAGCGCGGGCGGCAGCGCGCCGGAGGCGATCTCGGCGAGCATGCCCGGCGCCTCGCGGATCTCGGCCAGCAGCAGGTCGATCTCCTCGTCACGCAGCGGCCGGATGCTCAGTACCGAGGTGAACGGGCTGGGCTGGCTGCCCTGCACCTCGGCGGTGACGGCACCGCGTTCGATGCGGTAGTTCACCACCTGCCCGACCCGGGCGTAGGTGCGCCCGCGTGAGAGCCTGCCCGCGTCGGCCACCTGCTCGACCGCGTCCAGCAGGGCCTTGCCCCACCAGGTCCGGCCGAAGCCGCCGCGCGAGCGCGCGCCACCGGTCACCGGCTTGCGCGGTCCGAACTGACTGAAGTCGGCCATCACTCCCCCACCGCCTCGGCGCCCAGGGTGAACAGGTCGCGCAGTTCCTCGGTGCTCAGTTCGGTGATCCAGTTCTCCCCGGCACCCACCGCCAGCTCCGCCAATTGCCGTTTCCCGCTGATCATCTCGTCGATGCGTTCCTCGATGGTGTCGACACACACCAGCTTGCGCACCTGCACCGCGCGCTGCTGCCCGATCCGGTAGGCGCGGTCGGTGGCCTGGTTCTCCACCGCCGGATTCCACCAGCGATCCAGGTGGACGACATGATTGGCGGCGGTGAGATTCAGGCCGGTGCCGCCCGCCTTGAGCGAGAGCAGCATCAGCGGTGGCCCGCCGCCGCGCTGGAAAGCGGTCACCATGTCGTCGCGGCGCTGTTTGCTCACGCCGCCGTGCAGGAACGGGATCGGGTTGCCGAAGCGCTCGATGAGATACGGCAGCACCAGGTCACCGAACTCGCGGAACTGGGTGAACAGCAGGGCTTTCTCGCCGTCGGCGAGCACGGCTTCCAGGATGTCCTCGACCAGGGCGAGTTTGCCGGAGCGGTGCGCACCGCGCCGCAGGATCGGCGAACCGTCGCCCAGGTAGTGGGCGGGATGGTTACAGACCTGCTTGAGCCTGGTCAGCGCGCCGAGTACCGCGCCCTTGCGGGCCATGCCCTTGGCGTCTTTCAGTTTCTCCAGCATGTCGTCGACCACCGCCTGATACAGCGCGGCCTGTTCGACGGTGAGGTTGGCCCGCACCGTCATCTCCAGTTTCTCGGGCAGGTCGCTGATCACCGCCGGGTCGGTCTTGAGTCTGCGCAGCACGAACGGGTCGGTGATCAGGCGCAGCCGGTCGATGGCGTGCTGGTCGCGTTCGCGTTCGATCGGCACCGCGAAACGGGCACGGAACGACTGCGGGCTGCCGAGCAGTTTCGGCATGGCGAAGTCGAACAGCGCGCGCAACTCCTCGAGCCGGTTCTCGACCGGAGTTCCGGTGAGCGCCAGGCGATGCCGAGCCGGGACGGCTCTGGCGGCGCGGGCCTGCCGGGTGACGGCGTTCTTGATGTGCTGGGCCTCGTCGAGCACGATGCGTTCCCAGCGCTGCTCGGCCAGCAGGGTGACATCGCGGGCCAGCAGCGCGTAGGTGGTGATCACCAGATCCGAATCATCCACCGCCGCCGCGAATTCCGCGCCCTTGCGCCGGGCCGCGCCATGATGAACCAGGACGCGCAGGTCCGGTGCGAAACGCTCCGCCTCGCGCTGCCAGTTGCCGACCACCGACATCGGGCACACCAGCAGGGTCGGGCCGACCCGTTGCCCGTTCCGGCCTGACGCGACCGCAGCGGATGGTGTCCCCGGCGCGGACCCGGCCTCGGTGTGGACCGTTTCGCGTTCGTGGACCAGCAGCGCCAAGACCTGCACGGTCTTGCCCAGGCCCATGTCGTCGGCCAGGATCGCGCCACAGTTCAGCCGGTTCATGGTGGCCAGCCAGCTCAGGCCGCGTTCCTGATACGGACGCAGCTGGGCCTTCAGGCCGACCGGCACCGGGACGGGCTCGGGGTCGCCCTCGCGCGCGAACAATTCGGCCGCCCAGCCCACCGCGGTGACCTCGGTGACCGGCACATTGTCGACCCGTTCGGCGGCCAACTGCCCGATCATGTCGGCCAGGGTGATCGGTGAGTCGTCGGCGTGCAGGGCCACATACCGCGCGGCCGCGGCCAGCGCCCGGTGATCGGCCTGCACCCATTCCCCGCGCAACTGCACCAGATCGGACTTGCTGCGCACCAGCCGTTCCATCTCGGCGGGAGTCAGCACCAGATCGCCCAGCGCCAATTCCCAACGGTAGGACAGCAATCCGCTCAGGCCGACGGTCGATTCGGCGGCGGCCGGGCTGCTCACCCGCAGCCGCATGCTCGGTTCGGCGATATTCCAGGCGCGCGGCAGCAGCAGGCGGATGCCTGCCTCCTGGAGGGCGTGGGCACCGTGCGCGACCAGGTCGGCGACGACCTCGGTGGGCAGCAGCAGGTCAAGGCCGCGCGGGTCGGTGGGCAGGTCGCGCAGGCGGGGATAGGACTTGCGGGCCTGGGCCAGTTTCTCCGCTGCCGTGCGGACGAGGACGGGATCGTCGTCGAGGGCGACCGGCCGGGGCGCGTCGTCGACCGGGCGCAGGCAGACCTGCAATCGCCACAGGGCCACCGCCTCGTCATCGCTGCCGAACTCGCCGTCGGGCTCGCACAGCCGCAGCACGAGTTCGGGTTCGTCGGCGGCGTAGCCCTCGCGCCACTGGGTGAGGGTCTCGGCCACCCGGTAGGAGCCCGCGTCGAGGGGGGTGTCCTCGACCAGGGCGGTGAGCAGCGGGTGGGTGAGGGTGCGGTGGGTGACGTATTCGCGGGCGATCGGGTCGGTGAGCTCGGCGACCAGGTCGTCCAGCACGGCGGCGGGTGCTCCGGCCACGCGCAGGGCCTGTGGCATGGCGGCGGACAGTTCGGCCAGCCAGGCGCGCTGCCGCTGCCCGCCCACCAGCCGCCAGCGCATCCACCACTGCCCGTCGGCGCGCTCGACCTGCGGCACCACCCGACCGGCCCGCACCCAGCGTTCGATCCCCCGGGCGACATGGGCGAGAAAGCGCAGGTCACCGGCGATGTTCTCGCGCGGCAGCCGGCTGCGCAGCACGACGGCCGCCGTGGGTGGCGCGAGCGCGTGCGCGCGCACCTCGGCGGTGCCGGGCTGCCCCGCGGCATCCACGACGAGCACCTGCGCGCGATGCCGGAACCGGGCGCGGTCCAGGATGTCGCCCAGCACCGACCCCACCGCGACCGGTTCCCCGTCGTGCCACAGCAGCAGCCCCGAGCCGGGTGACCACAGTGCGTGCAGCATGGGGTCCATCCAAGCAGGCAGCACCGACACCACCGCCGCGGGCCGGGCCCCTGGATTTCTCACCGAGTCCGGAACATACTGGGATATCCCCTGGTCACGGGCCGGACAACCCACCGGCGCCGAACCAGCCCGACAGTACTGTGCGGAGGGCAGCGATGACGATTCTGCTCCAGGTACTCGAGCAGAGCTATACCCCGGCAACCCCGTGGGAGCGGCGCAAATTCACTTTCGTCGACGCCGGGAAGATCGTCGGCATGCGGTTGGACGGGCAGTCCGGCGTGTGGCTCGATCTGTCCCGTCCCGGCGAGTCCCAGCGGCTGGCGCACACCGCCGACCCGGGCGAGTCCATCACCTTCCTGCTCACCGTGTTCGCCAAGATCGCCGAATGCGAGGACCGCGGTGGGTCCTGGTTGATCGGCCACGACGGCACGCACCTCGCCTCGATCGCGGCGACCCGGTTCCCGCCGCGCGCCAGCGAGGTCGCCGCCGACGACATCCTGGCCCGCGCCTGGCTGTAGCGGAATCTGTCGGTACCACCGGCTACAACCTGCGGGTATGGCGAAACTGACGTGGTTGCTCGTGACGGTGCTCGCGACCGCGGGTTGCGCCGTGCTCACCGCCGATCCGGTGCGGCCCGCGCCGGGCAGTCCGACCCGGGCGGAGATCACCGCGCTGCTCGGCCAGGTGCGCGTCGTCCCCAGCCGTCCCCACCCCGGCGGGTACGAGCGCGGCTGCAAGGCCGGGCAGGGCTGTGTCTTCGGGCCCGCCTGGTCCGACGACACCGACGCGCCGGGCGGCCACGACGGCTGCGACACCCGCAACAATGTGCTGGCCGCACAGCTGCGCGAGGTGGTGCGGCGCGGCCGCTGCGTGGTCGTCGAGGGCGTCCTCGCCGATCCCTACACCGGCACCGAGATCACCTTCCGCAAGGCCGAGGGCGGCCGCATCCAGATCGACCACGTCTACCCGCTGGCCGCCGCCTGGGACATGGGCGCCGCCACCTGGCCCGCCGAACTCCGCCACCGCTTCGCCAACGACCTCACCGTCAACCTGCTGGCCACCGGCACGGCCGCCAACCAGGCCAAAGGCGACAGCACCCCGGGCAGTTGGCTCCCGCCCGCCGCCGCCAACCACTGCTTCTACGCCGCCAAGTACCTGACCGTCGCCGTGACCTACGCCCTGCCGATCACCCGCGCCGACCACACGGTCCTGTCCGATGTCGCCCGAACGTGTGCGTAGGTGACCGGCCCCCGCGTCGTCCGATTGCGGCCGCGGGTGTGGTCATCGCGCGAACCCTGCCGTCCGCGGGCCGCGGGCGTGCCCGAAGGACGGGCAGGTTCAGGTCGGGTGGATCGCGATGCGGCGACGCCGGGTCGATCGGGACGGGGTGTTATCCGCCCGTGGCGACCGGGCGTTTGGGGTTGTTGGACCACTGGGACCACGAGCCCGGGTAGAGAGTCGCCGGGATACCAGCGAGGGCCAGGGCGGCGATCTGGTGGGCGGCGGTGACGCCGGAGCCGCAGTAGACGGCGACAGGGCCGGAGCCGAGGGCGGTGAAGCGGGCGCGGAGTTCTTCGGGGGCGCGGAAATGGCCGGTGGCGTCCAGGTTTTCGGCCGTGGGGGCGCTGACGGCGCCGGGGATGTGACCGGCGCGGGGGTCGACGGGTTCGACCTCGCCGCGGTAGCGCTCGGGGGCTCTGGCGTCGAGGAGCAGGCCGGACCAGGTCGCGGCGGCGTCGGCGTCGATGACGGGCAGGCCGCCGGGGCGCACGATGAGGTCGCCGGGGGCCGGGTCGGGTTCGGCGCCGGTGGCGAGCTCGCCGCCCGCGGCGGTCCAGGCGGGCAGGCCGCCGTCGAGGATGCGCACATCGGCCACGCCCGCCCAGCGCAGCAGCCACCAGGCGCGGGCCGCGGCCATGCCGCCGGTCGCGTCGTAGACGACCACCGCGTCGCCCTCGCCGAGTCCCCAGCTGCGGGCGCACTTCTCGAAGGTGCCCGGGTCTGGCAGGGGGTGTCTGCCGCGCGCCGGGGCGGGAGCGGCGGCCAGTTCGGTCTCCAGGTCGACGAACACCGCGCCGGGGATGTGCCCGTCCAGATAGTGCTGCGGGCCGTCCGGATCACCCAGCGCCCAGCGCACATCGAGCAGATGAATCCGCTTGTCCGCCAACTCTTCCCGCAGCTGTTCCGCCGAAACCACCACCGCGCCCACGCCACTCCTCCTAGCCGGATCGAGCCCCCGTAGCGCCAGCCTACGCACCCCGTCCCGCTCACCGGAACCGAATCCGGCGGCCATCGATTCCGGCGCCGACGATCCGCCTCGAGGAGCGAACACCGCCCCGCGCCGGGCAGGCGACCCAGCCGGGACCGGCGAACAGGCCAGTTTCTGGGCACTGGACTGCGACGGCGACATGGCAGAGCGGCAGGATCTGGACAATGTCGCAGGTCTCCACCGCCGAACCCGAGGTCCCCGCCGAGCGGGCGGGGGTCGCGCAACCCCTCGGGGCGGGAGCGATCACGGCGCTGGTGGGGTTCACCAGTTCGTTCGCGGTGGTGTTGAGCGGGTTGCGGGCGGTGGGGGCCAGTCCGGCGCAGGCGGCGTCGGGACTGCTCGTGCTGTGCCTGACCCAGGGCATCGGCATTCTGCTACTGAGTTTCCGGTACCGGATTCCGATCACGCTGGCCTGGTCGACGCCGGGCGCGGCGCTGCTGGCGAGTACCGGGCTGGTCGCGGGGGGATGGGCCGGTGCGGTCGGGGCCTTCGTGGTGACGGGTGTGCTGATCGTGATCACGGGCCTGTGGCAGCGGCTGGGCGCGCTG
The DNA here is from genome assembly GCF_053602435.1 of Nocardia sp. NPDC004415. Taxonomy (NCBI): domain Bacteria; kingdom Bacillati; phylum Actinomycetota; class Actinomycetes; order Mycobacteriales; family Nocardiaceae; genus Nocardia; species Nocardia sp. NPDC004415. The sequence goes on along the minus strand of NZ_JBSGDP010000041.1, from coordinate 7,249 downwards.
GTCGGCGCGATTCCGGTGCCGCTGGCGCAGGCCATGCTCGCGGGTGTGCTGGTGCCGCTGTGCCTGGCGCCGGTGCAGGCGCTGCGGACCTCGCCCGCGGTGGTGGTGCCGGTGATCGTGGTCTGGCTGGTGCTCCAGCGGTTCGCGCCGAAGTGGGCGGTGCTGGTCGCCTTCGCCACCGCGGCGATCGGCACCGGGATCGACATCGCCGTCAGCCATCGCCACCTCGACCTCGCGGCCATGGTCCCGACGGTGGAATGGACCGCCCCGCACTGGCAGTGGCAGGCGGTGGTCGGTATCGCCGTGCCGCTCTACATCGTCACCATGGCCTCGCAGAACATCCCCGGCGTCGCCGTGATGCGCTCCTTCGACTTCCAGGTGCAGTGGCGCGCGTCCATGCTGGTCACCGGCATCGGCACGCTCGCGGGCGCCGCGGCGGGCGGCCACGCGATCAACCTCGCCGCCATCAGCGCCGCCCTCTCGGCCGCCCCCAGCGCGAGCCCCGACCCGAAACGCCGCTGGATCGCCGCGGCCACCGCGGGCGCCACCTACCTCGTCCTCGGCCTGGCCTCCGCCGCCCTGGTCACCCTCATCGCCGCCGCCCCCGCAGGCACCCTCGAAACCGTCGCCGGCCTGGCCCTGCTGGCCACCCTCGCCGCCGCCCTCTCCAGCGCCCTCACCGACCCCGCCGACCGCCTCCCCGCCCTGGTCACCTTCTTGGTCGCCGCCTCCGGCACCACCCTCTTCGGCATCGGCGGCGCCTTCTGGGCCCTCCTCGCCGGCCTGGCCCTCCGCCGCTTCCTCCCCCGCGGGTAGGACTCACGGTAGGATAAGAAGCATGACCGAGAACACCGGCAAGTATTCGATCACGATGCCGCGTGATATCGCGGAGGCTGCCCGGTCACGCAGTGGGCCTTCCGGGTTGTCCGCGTACGTTTCCGCCGCGGTCGCCCGCCAGATCGAACGAGACAACCTCAATGAGATCATCGCGGTCGCCGAGGCCGAGCACGGTCCGGTCACCGACGAGGAGGTCCAGGCACTGCGTGCGCGACTCCAGCAGGTTCGCGCGGCGCAGAGTGGCCAGGGCGCCGCGTGAGTGGCGCGACACCCGGTGGCACGCTGGTCTTGGACAGCGAGGGCTTGGCCAAGGCAGTGCTTCGTGATCGCACCGTCACCGGGTGGCTCGCGCTCGCCCGTGCCGACGACCTGCGTGTCATCACTTCGGCGGCGACACTCGTCGAGGTGATGCATCCGCGCATCAATCGCGCGGCTCTCGACTGGGTGCTGTCCCGGCTCGTGGTCGAACCGATCACCGAGCAGATCGCCCGCCGCGCAGCGCTTCTGCTCGGCGACGCCGGCTTGCACGGGCACAAGTACGCCATCGACGCGATGCTGTCCGCTACCGCGCTCGCGGCACCGGGGCCGACCACCGTCCTCACCTCCGACCCGGACGATCTCACCGCTCTGTGCGGGCCGCGGGTCGCGGTCATCGAGATCTAGCGAAGAACGCGCAGCGGGCGATCAGTACTGCTGGTAGGGACCGTGTGGGTAGGCGGGTGGGATGCGGGCGGCCTGGATCCAGCGGCCCGTCGACGGTGCCGCCGCCAAGCACAGGACCAAGACCGCGAACCCGGCTTGAACCACCCCGATCGCCACGGTCGCCGGCGAGGCCGTTCCGGCCGCTACCACCAGTGATCCGAGACCACCGAGCACTCCCAGCGTCGCCAGCACGATGACGATGACGCGCCCCGCGGTCGTACGGCGGAACAGCAAGACTGCGCCGAGCAACCACAGCAGACAGGCGATGCCACCGATGGCGAGACCGACCATCACGCCTTCGCCGAGGCCCGTCATCTCCGGCTTGAACGTTCCATCGGGCTGCTGGAGCACCCGGCCCGTCTCGGCATCCGCCAGGATGCTGTAGCTGACCGCCAGCACGATTCCGCCGACCAACGAGATCAGCAGCGCGAGCGAGGCCGCGGCGATACCGGTTCCCCCGCTGACCGGACGCGGACCGTACCCCGGCTGCGGCTGCGCATACCCGGGCGCCGGATACCCGCCATAGACCGGCGGCGCGTACCCCTGCTGACCGACCGGCGGATAACCCTGACCCTGCTGCGGCCCAAACGGATACCCCACAACACCCCCCTCGTTTCCGATGTCACCCGCCGAACGAGACCACTGCCCGATGACGAATGACCCGAACTATACGGCTGCCCGCCGACAACGACTCACACGCGGCTGAGCAGGGTCAGGGGGTCCTCGAGGAAACCGGCCGTGGTGGCCAGGAAGCGGGCACCGAGTTCGCCGTCGATCATGCGGTGGTCGAAGCTCAGTCCGAGGGTGGTGACCCAGCGCACGGCCAGTTCGTCGCGGAAGACCCACGGGCGCTTGCGGATCGAGCCGAGGCAGAGGATGGCGGCTTCGCCGGGGTTGACCAGGGGGACGCCGGAGTCCACGCCGAAGACACCCACATTGGTGATGGTGAAGGTGCCGCCGCGCAGGTCGGCGGGAGTGGCGTTGCCGGAGCGGGCGGTCTCGGCCGACCAGCTGATCTCGCGGCACAGTTCGCGCAGGCTCAGGGTCTGCGCTTCTTTGAGATTGGGGACCAGCAGGCCGCGCTCGGCGGCGACGGCGATGCCGAGATTCACGTAGTGCTTGGTGACGATCTCCTGGTTCGCCTCGTCCCAGGCCGCATTGATGGCCGGGTGTTCGGCGATGGCGGCGAGGGTGGCCTTGGCGACCAGGGCCAGCGGCGTGAGGGTGAGGTCCTCGAAGGATTTGGTGGTGCGCAGGTGGTCGAGCAGTTCCATCGAGGCGGTGCAGTCGACGGTGACGAACGTGCTGGCCTGCGGAATGGTGCGGGAACTGGCCTGCATGGCGGCGGCGGTGCGTTTGCGCACGCCGGAGATGGGGGTACGTTCCTCGCGCGCGGTCGGCTCGATCAGGCCGCCGTCGGTGTCGGTGACGCGGGTGTGCGGGACGGGTGCGGCCTCCCCGTTGCGGGCGGGGGTCCGCGGCGTGGTGACCGGCACCGCCGAGCGCACGTCCGCCACGGTCACCGCGCCCTCTGGCCCCGAGCCCGCGACGTACCAGAGGTCGATGCCGAGTTCCTTGGCCAGCTTGCGGGCCGCGGGGGTCGCGGCGGCCCGGTGCGTACTCGGCGTGCTGGCCGCCATCGCGGCGGGCGCGGCTTTCCTTCTGCGCGAAGTACTTTCGGCCTCCGGGCCGTAGCCGACGAGCACATCGTTGCGGGTGACGCTGTCGGCCGTCGGCGGCGGCGCCACCTCGAGGTCGTTGCGCACGCGGATGAGCGGCGCGCCCACCGGCACCGTGTCGCCCGGCTGGGCCAGCAGCTCGACGACGATCCCGGAGAACGGCGAGGGCAGCGCCACCACAGCCTTCGCCGTCTCCACCTCGGCGATGGTCTGGTTCAGTTCCACCCGGTCGCCGACCGCGACCGCCCAGGACACCAGGTCCCCGTCGGCGAGGCCCTCGCCCAGATCGGGCAGGCGGAATTCGAGAACATGACCGTCGTCGGCTTGTTCCGGCACTAGGGCACCTTTCTGATCACGCGAGACAGCGATCGACGGCCGCCAGAATGCGGTCGGGGTCGGGCAGGTGGTGCTTTTCGAGCTTAGCCGGGGGGTAGGGGATGTCGTAGCCACCGACGCGCAGCACCGGCGCCTCCAGGTGATAGAAGCAGCGTTCGGTGATCCGCGCGGCGATCTCGGCGCCGAGCCCGGCGAACACCGGCGCCTCGTGCACCACGATCAGCCTGCCGGTCTTGTCCACCGAACCGGCGATGGTGTCGACGTCCAGCGGCGAGAGGCTGCGCAGGTCGATCACCTCGAGCGAATGCCCTTCCTCGGCAGCGATCTTCGCCGCGGTGAGCGCGGTGGCGACGGTGCCGCCGTAGGCGACGATCGTGGCGTCGGTGCCGCTGACGCACACCCGGGCCCGGTGCAGCGGCAGGTCGGGTTCGCCGTCGAAGTCGACCTCGGCCTTGTCCCAGTAGCGGCGCTTGGGCTCGAAGAAGACCACCGGATCGTCGAGCGCGATGGCTTGGCGCAGCATCGAATACGCGTCGGCGGGTGAACTCGGCGAGACCACCCGCAGCCCGGCGGTGTGCGCGAAATACACCTCCGGCGACTCGGAATGGTGTTCGACCGCGCCGATCCCGCCGCCGAAGGGGATGCGAATCGTCAACGGCGCCTTGACCTTGCCGCCGGTGCGGTAATGGATCTTGGCGACCTGCGAGACGATCTGGTCGAAGGCCGGGTAGACGAACCCGTCGAACTGGATCTCCACCACCGGCCGGTAGCCGCGCAGCGCCATACCGAAAGCCGTTCCGACGATGCCGGATTCGGCCAGCGGCGTGTCGATGACCCGGTTGTCGCCGAAGTCCTTCTGGAGCGTGTCGGTGACCCGGAAGACCCCGCCGAGCCTGCCGATGTCCTCGCCCAGCAGCACGACCTTGGCGTCGTCTTCCATCGAACGGCGCAGCCCGGTGTTGAGCGCCGCGGCGAAGGTGGTGATCATGACTGCGCTCCTTCGGCGAGATACTCCGAGAACCTTTGGGCCTCTTCGGTGATCAGCGGGTGCTCGGTGGCGTAGACGTGGTCGAACATGCTCGCCGGGTCCGGGTCGGGGAACTCCAGGGTCGCCGCGCGCACCCGGCGGGCGACATCGTCGGCGGTGTCGGCCACCTGCCGGGCGAAGTCCGGATCGAGCAGGCCCTCGCGCTCGAGCAGCAGCCGCATCCGCTCGATGGGGTCGCGCTGGGCCCAGTACTCGGTGTCGGCGGCGGTGCGGTAGCGGGTGGGGTCGTCGGCGGTGGTGTGCGGGCCCATCCGGTAGGTCATGGCCTCGATGAAGGTGGGGCCGCCACCGCCGCGGGCACGCTCGATCGCCTGCCGGGTGACGGCCAGCACCGCCAGCACGTCGTTGCCGTCGACCTGCACCCCGGCCATGCCGTACCCGTCGGCGCGGCGCACCAGCGGCACATGACTCTGCACCGCCACCGGCTCGCTGATCGCCCACTGGTTGTTCTGGCAGAAGAACACCACCGGCGCGGTCCAGGCCGACGCGAAACCGAGCGCCTCGGCGATATCGCCCTGGCTGGTCGCGCCGTCGCCGAAGTAGGCGATGGTGGCGATGTCGGCGCCGTCGAGGTGGGCGGCGTAGGCGTAGCCGGTGGCGTGCAGGCCCTGCGAGCCGACCACGATATTGGCGTTGGTCATCCGCACCGACTCGGGGTCCCAGCAGTGGTGGGCCACGCCGCGCCACAGCGCGGTGAGCTGCTCGGGTGGGACGCCGCGGCAGTAGGCCACCGCGGTCTCGCGGTAGGAGGCGAACACGTAGTCGTCGGGGTGCAGCGCGTGCGCCGAGCCGACCTGGGCGGCTTCCTGGCCCAGCAGCGGCGGCCACAGGCCGAGCTGGCCCTGGCGTTGCAGCGCGGTCGCCTCGACGTCGATCCGGCGGGTCACCACCAGGTCCTCGTAGAGCTGCCGCAACTTCCCGGCATCCACGTCGGCGACCAGCGCGGCGTGCTCGCGATCGAACACGCGACGGCCGTCGGGCTGCACCAGCTGGACCGGGTAGGTCTGCTTCTCCGACATCGAGATCGCCTCCTCTCCATCGCGCCTTGTGGGCCCGATGCGGGTACGACAATCGCTGAGTGCGATGTGTATCACTCAGCATCCACGATTACGCCGACTGCGCAAGCGATCGACACGGGAATGAGCAGAATGCATGGTCTGGACGGGTCGAGCACTGTCATACTGCGTTGTATGACCAGTCGCGAACCCGACGCCGTGACACTCGACGCCACCGACGCGCGGCTACTGCGCGAACTGATCGCCAACCCCCGCGCCACCGGGGTCGAACTCGCGGCCCGCCTGGGCCTGTCCCGCAACACCGTGCAGGCCCGGCTGGCCCGCTGGGACAGCGGTGGCGTGCTGGGCAGTTTCGAGCGGCGGGTGGACCCGCGAGCGCTCGGCTATCCGCTCTCCGCCTTCGTGGCGGTGGTCGTCGACCAGCACCGGCTCGACGCCGTGGTCGACGAACTCGCCGAGGTCCCCGAGGTCACCGAGGTGTGCGGGATGACCGGTTCCACCGACCTCACCGTGCGCGTGGTCGCCCGCGACGCCGACGATCTGTACCGCATCGCCGGCCAGATCCTGAAGATCCCCGGCGTCGAGCGCACGAACATGGCCCTGGTCATGCGCGAGCTGGTCGGCCCGCGCACCGGGCCGCTGCTGGACCGGCTGGCCGGTCGGTCCTGAGCCGGAATCCTTCCCTCGCCGCGACGGCCGCGGTTAGGGTGCGGGTATGGAGACAGAGGGCAAGGTCGCGATCGTCACGGGTGCGGGCGGGGGTATCGGCGCGGGGCTGGCGCGACGGCTGGTGGCCGGTGGCGCGCGGGTGGTGGTGGCGGATCTGGACGCCGACGCGGCGGCGAAGGTGGCCGCCGAGCTGGGCACCGAGGCGATCGCGGTGGGCGGTGACGTGGCCGACCGGAAGGTCATCGCGGAACTGATCGCGGCGGCCGAACGCGAATTCGGCCCGGTGGACATGTATTTCGCGAACGCGGGCATCGGCGGCGGCCCCGGCCTCGACAGCACCGAAGCGCAGTGGTCGGCCGCGCTCGAGGTGAATGTGCTGGCACATGTGCGCGCCGCCGAACTGCTCGTGCCCGGCTGGGTCGAGCGCGGCAGCGGGTATTTCGTCTCGACCGCGTCGGCGGCGGGCCTGCTCACCCAGATCGGGTCGGCGCCGTACTCGGTGACCAAGCACGCCGCGGTCGGCTTCGCCGAATGGCTCTCGGTGACCTACGGCGACCGGGGCGTGCGGGTGAGCTGTCTGTGCCCGATGGGCGTGGACACCCGCCTGCTCAGCGGCGACCTGATCCCGGAGGACCCCGAGGCCGCCGCGCTGGCGATCAAGGCGGTCAAGACCGCGGGCAAGGTGCTCTCGACCGAGGAGGTCGCCGAGACGGTGATCGAGGCGATGGCCGCCGAGCACTTCCTGATCCTGCCGCACCCGGAGGTGCTGCACATGTATCGCAACAAGGGCGCCGACTACGACCGCTGGCTCGCGGGCATGCGCCGGTTCCAGTCGATGCTGACCGCGTCCTAGCCGGTCACCAGTTCCGCGGCCGCGGTGCGGATCACCTCGGGGATCGGCACCGGCTTGCGGGTCTGGGTGTCGACGTAGACGTGCACGAACTCGCCGGTGGCGGCGAGTT
>NZ_JBSGDP010000040.1:0-56260 GCF_053602435.1 Nocardia sp. NPDC004415 | reverse complement strand
TGGTTAGCGCGCCGCCCTGTCACGGCGGAGGTCGCGGGTTCGAGTCCCGTCAGGGTCGCCACGAAAGGCCCCCACACCATGCCGGTGTGGGGGCCTTTCGCGTACCTCAGTTCCGGTGATCGATGCTGGTGATGCGGTAGCGGCCGGGGGAGACCTCGGTGGTGCGCATCGTCTGGTTGATCTTCTCGATGGCGGTGTCACCGGGCCACTGCTGCTGCACGGTGACATTCCAGACCGACGGATCGGTGGTGTCGGCGCGGGTGATGTGGATGCAGTACTTCACCCCGGCCGGGAAGGTGGCGATGCCCGCCGCCAGCGCGGCCTCGTCGCCGACATGGGCGTTGTCGGTGACGTAGGCGCGGGCCTTGGCGGCGTCACGGTCGACGTAGTAGCTGTATTCGAAACCCAGGATCGCGCCCTGGGGGGTCGCGGTGTCGCCACGGTCGGCGCTGATGGTGATCGAGGAACTGCGGAAGGACTCGCAGCCGTCCACGGCATGCGGTGGGGCCGGTGCGACCACGGTCTCCTCGGCGGCCGTGGTTACCGGAACACCCGCCAGCGCGGCCTGTTTCGCGGAGTCGGCCTTGTCGGAGGGGCCGAGGAAGATATTGGCGGCCAGGCCGAGCGCGACCACGAACACCAGCGCGCCGACCACGCCCTTGATCACCGCCGCCGCCTTCGCACGCCCGTGCGGATCGTCGTAGCGTTCGTCGTCGAAGGACTTGCGCGGCCGCCGGGTGACCGTGCCGCCCCCACCGAAGTCCTTGAGCCGTGGCAGCACCGGCATCTCGACGTGGTCGCCGCTCTGTTCGGTGGCGGTGGTGGTGGCCCAGTCGTTCCAGTCCACGTCGTCGTGGCGCGCCGGTGCCTCGGGGACGGGGGTGTCGTCGTGCCAGTCGTTCCAGTCGCCGGTGAACCCGTCGTCGTCGGCGTCGGTGCGGTACACCGGCTCGACGTGGACGGGCGTGGTGACCGGCCGGTCGTCGAACGGCTCCGGGTCCGGCGGCGGCCAGGTCTCCGGGGTGGTGCCGATCGTCTGCGGCTCGGCCTCGCGCCGCCGCCTGCGTCGTCGCTTGCCCTGGGGGCGGCGGCGGGCGGGCGGTGGCGCGTCCGGTGAGGTGAAGTACGCGCCGAACGGGTTGTCCACGCACGCCTCCTAGGCCGGGGCCGGGACGACTCCCGGCTGGCCGTGCTTGGGCGCGGCGGGCCGTTCGCTCTCCTGGTCCTGCTGGGGACGGGCGGCGGGCGGGATCACCCCGCCCTGCACCGGCTGTTGGGTGGGCGCCTGGCTGTTGCCCGGCGACTGGAACGGCACCTCGGTCTTGGGTGCCTGGTAGGACGGCTCCGGCGTGGTCGGCGTGACCGTCGACGGAGTGTCGGGCTTGCTGGGGGTGCTCGGCGCGGCGGTGGCCGGCTTGTCGCTGGTCCCGCCGAGCCCGCCGAACAGCGTGCTGGAGTTGCCGCCGTTGCCCGAGGGTGTTGTCGGTGTGGTCGGCGCGGTGCCCGCCGGGGCGGTCGCGGTGTCGCCACCGGTGACGCCCGCGGCCAGCGTGTCGATGCCGGTGGTGGCCAGTTCGGTGCCCGAGTCGATGCCGTACATGGCGACCTCGGCGATCTTGTCGATCAGGTGCGTGCCGAACTCGACGCCCGCGTCGATCGCCGCGGTCCCCAGCGACACCCCACCGCTGATCAGCGCCTTCTGCAAGGCGATCTGGGCATCGGTGGCCGGGTCGCCGGTGGACTCGGTGTCGTCGTCGAAGCTGTAGTCACCGGTCGAGGTGCCGCCGGTGCCGAGCACGTAGACGCCGGGGGCGACCTCGGTGGCGCCGGGCGGGACCGTCACCCCGTTGGTGCCGCCGAGATCGCTGGTGAGCTCTTTGGTGTCGCGGGTGTACTGGTCCATGTCGGTGCTGGCGGTGCCGACCACCCCGACGGCCTCGGTGATGGCCTCCTCGGCGAGTTCGACGATGGCGTCGAGGTTGTTGCTGTTCACCGCCGGTGCGGCGGCCTTGGCCTTGGCGCGGAAGTCGGCGATGATCGCGTCGACTTTGGCGGCCGCGGTCGCCTGGGTCGAATGTGCCTGTCCGAGCAGGGTGCTCAGCCGCTGGCCGCGGTCGGCGGCGGCGGAGACCTCGGTCGCGGTCTGGCGCAGTGCCGGGGTGGCCGGGGCCGCGGTGTCGGTGGACTCGAGCGCGTAGAGGCCGAGGCGGTGCGGGTCCTCGGTGGCGGTGGTCGCGTTCGAGGCCGAGGTCAGCGCCGAGACCACCGACGGATCGGGGTCGGCGGAGGTGTTGGTGCCCAGCGATTTCCGCAGTTCCAGCAGCGGCACCTCGAGCAGGGCGATCACCGGCGCGAGCTTGGCCTCGGCCTCGGCGGGGGTGATCGTGCTCAGGGTGTTCTCGGTGACCAGCGATTTCGTGCGCATCACGCCACCTCGCTCGCGACGGCGTCGAGGTCGCCCGCCAGTCCGGTGTCGATGCCGACGACCGCGCTGCCGAAGCGGTCCAGGATGCCCTGGTAGGTGCTGACCAGATTGCCCGCGGTGCTCAGGGTCGCGGCGTGATCACCCGCCGCCTTGCTCCAGGCGGCCGCGAATTCGCGTCCGAGCACGCCTAATCCGGATAGATCGACCCCCGCCGCGGTGGTGGTGTCGGTTGCCGCTGTGCCGAGTAGTTCGGAAACCCGGGCTGCCGCACGCTGATAGGCGTCGAGCGCTGCCGGGTCGAAAGACATTTCTGCCACGAGGTCTTCCCCTTCACGATCGCGGGTGCTCCCAGGAAAAGCGTAACCAGGTCGCGGCCGTTGTGGGCGGGGTCGGGCCGAGTAGGGTCGCGCAAGTCATGGGAGTCCTGCTGATCACGCTGCTCGGGTTCGCCGTCCTCGACGCGCTCGACGTGCTGCTGGTGGCCATCACCACCGCCGTGGTCGCCGACGCGAGACTGACCCGTCGCTCGCCGGTGGTCGGGGTGCTCAGTTTCATCGGCGGGGTCTTCGCCGTCTCCTTCGCCTTCGGTCTGTGCACCGTGCTCGGCCTCGACTTCCTGGTCCGCTGGCTGGACTTCGAGCTCACCCCGACGCTGCGGTACTGGGGTGAGCTGCTGATCGGCCTGGGGCTGATCGGGGTGGCGGCGCTGCCGGTGACCGCGACCGCGCGCACGGGCGGTCGCTGGGTGCGGCCGGTGCGCGAGCGGCCGTGGCTGATGGGTGTGGTGGGCTTCACCCTCGGGCTGGCCAAGGTGCCCACCTCGGTGCCGTACCTGGCGGCGCTGGCGCTGCTGGCCGCGCAGCGTCCACTGCCGCTGGGTTGGCCGGTGATCGTGGCGGCGTACTGCCTGGTCGCGCTGGTGCTGCCGCTGATCGTGCTGGCGCTGGCCCTGCGCCGGACACCGCGGGCGCGGCGGGTGTACCGCCTGCTCGTGCGGGGGATCACCCGCTTCGGGCCGCCGGTGGTGCGGGTGCTGTTCGTGGTGTTCGGTGTCGCGCTGGTGGTGGACGCGCTGGTCCACGCCGGGCGGCTGTGGTGAGGGCCCGGCCCGGCCGATCGGTTTCCTGTCAGGTCGATCGAGTACCGTCATAACGAATCGATGACATGCCGCGGCGCCCGGTTACCCGGGTCGCCGGGCGTTACCAGGTGAGCAGGGAGGGCGACCCTTGAGGGTTACCGTTGTTGTGCCGACCTACGACGAGCGGGAAAATCTGCCGGTGGCGGTGGAGCGGCTGACGGCGCTGCCGGTCCCCGATCTGCACGTGCTGGTGGTGGACGACAACTCACCCGACGGCACCGGCGAGGTGGCCGACAAGCTGGCCGCCGACCTGCCGAACGTGGTGAGCGTGCTGCACCGCACCGAGAAGGACGGCCTCGGCCGCGCCTACATCGCGGGCATCACCCAGGCCCTCGCCGACGGCGCCGACGTGGTGATCCAGATGGACGCCGACCTCTCGCACCCCGCCGAGGTCATCCCGGCCATGCTCGACAAGCTGAGCGCGCCCGATGTCGGCGTGGTGCTCGGCTCGCGCTACGTGCCCGGCGGCTCGACCGCCGAGGAGTGGAAGTGGTACCGCAAGGCCCTCTCGGCCTGGGCCAATTTCTACGTCAACCTGATCCTGCGCCTGGGCGTCAAGGACGCCACCGCGGGTTTCAAGGCGTGGAAGGCCGACACCCTGCGCGCCATCGATGTGGCCTCGATCCGCAGCAACGGCTACTCGTTCCAGGTCGAGATGAACTACCGCGCGATCAAGAAGGGGTACACGATCGCCGAGGTGCCGATCCGGTTCGAGGAGCGCACCGTGGGTGCCTCGAAGATGAGTTTCAAGGTGCAGATCGAGTCGGCGCTGATGCCGTGGAAGCTGCTGTTCGGCCGCTCGGTCTGAGCGTTCGCGCGAAAGGGCCCCGCCGGATCGGCGGGGCCCTTCGTCGTGTCCGGGGTCAGCGGGCGGCGATGCCGCGGCGCACGCCTTCCAGCGCGACCACGATCACCGGCACCAGCACCACGTGCATGACCGACAGCGCGACGGTGGAGGCGGTGTCGAAGTCCGCGGCGACCGTCAGGCCGATGGTCGCGACGGCCAGCACCGAGCCGACGACCTCGGCGACCCGCAGCACGCCGGTCCACAGGTAGGACACCAGCACCGCGGCGGTCAGGCCGATCAGCAGCGGCACGGCCGACATGATCACCACCCCGCCCGGCGCGACATCGCTGACCGTGTCCCCGTCGGTGACGACGAACGATCCGCCCGCGGCGGCGCCGATGCCCCAGACGATCAGATTCAGCACGACCGCGGCGACCACGCCACCCAGCACGGCGACGGGCCGGTTCAGGGCGGGCAGGGTGCGGTCGGCGGTGGCGGCGATGGTGGTCATGATGTTCTCCCTCATTCGGTGGTGAGACGAGCATCCAACCTGAACAATGGTTTAGGTCAAGCGTTGTACGCGAATTCGATTCCGGGAAAACGGAAAACGCTGGTGAGGGACCTGCGCCGGACAACTACGACAGGAGGTCGTAGCATGGCGGGGTGCCCGCACCCCCGGATCCGGCCGCGCACCTGCGCGGTGCCGCGGTCGGTGCTGCCGCCGGTGCGGTCGCGATCCTGGCCCACGGACTCGGCGGCGCGAGTGCCGCGCCCGGCGGTGCGGCGATCACCCTGCTGCTCGCCGCCTGCGCCCTGATCGGCGTCGTCGCCGCGGCGCTGCCCCGTTCCACCGGACCGGCCGCGACCATGGCGCTGCTGACCGGTGGACAGGCCATCGGCCACACCGCCCTGTCCCTCGGACACACCCACCACCACGACCTCACCGCGGCCATGCTGCTCGCGCACGGCATCGCGGTCCCGGTCTGCGCCCTCGCCATCCGCGCCGCCGAAGCCGGTGCCCGCCGCGCGATCACCAGCGTCCGCCGCCTGATCGTCATCCTCACCGGCTTCCTCGCCACCCCCGCCGCGCCACCGCGCCCACCCCGCGCCGACGACCGCGCGATCCTCCACCGGCTCCTGCGGCATCCCGGCATCGGCCTGCGCGCCCCGCCGCGCGTCCCCGGTATCGCGCGTCACCTCACCCCGGCATAGCGCCCCCGCCTGTCCGGCTTCGGGCGCTCGACCCGCATCGGCACCGGTCGTCTTCCCGGCGACCGATTTCCCGTGTCGACCGGTCCGGGGTCCACTCACCCACGATCGGAGATCTTCCGTGTCCGCGTTCCCGCGTACCCCGCGCATCGCCCGCCGCTTCGGCGCCGCGACCGCCCTGTCCGTCCTCGCTGTCTTCGCCACCGCCTGCACCGGTTCCGACGCCGCGCCGTCGTCCGCCCAGAGCGACCGGGTCACCCTGAGCGACCAGTGGATCAAGGCCGCCGACTCCGGCATGTCCGCCGCCTTCGGCAATCTCGCCAACACCGGTGACGAGCCGGTGACCCTCGTCGCCGCCACCAGCCCCGCCTCCGCTCGGGTGGAGATCCACGAGGTGGTCCCCGACAGCACCGGCGCGAAGACCATGCGCCCCAAGGAAGGCGGCATCACCATCCCCGCCCACGGCGCGGTGACCCTGCGCCCCGGCGCCGAGCACCTCATGTTCATGGATCTGCTGCAACCCCTGCGCACCGGCGCGGAGACCTCGCTCACGCTCACCTTCGCCGACGGCTCCACCTCCGTGGTCACCGCCCAGATCCGCGATTTCGCCGGCGGCAACGAGCATTACGCACCGGGCGCCGAGAACCCCGCCCACGGTGGCTGATCCGAAGCCAGGGCTCTCCCGCCGGCGTCTGCTCGGCGGGGGAGCGGCGGCGGTGGGTGTGGCAGGCGCGGCGGGGATCGGCTGGGGTGCGGCCGGTTTCCCGCGTGCCGAACCGGAGCGTGACGCGGCCACGGATGTCGTCGAGTTCTACGGCCCGCACCAGGCCGGTATCGCGACCCCGCCACCCGGCCACGTCACCTTCGCGGGCTTCGACCTCGCACCGGAGGTCACCCGCGACGACATCATCGGCCTGCTCCGCATCTGGACCGACGACGCCCACCGCCTCACCCGGGGCGGCCCGGCCCTGGCCGACACCGAACCGGAACTGGCGGCCAGACCGGCCCGCCTGACCATCACCGTCGGCTTCGGCGCCGGCCTGTTCACCGCCGCGGGTGTCGAGGATCGCAGGCCGCCCTGGTTACGCCCGCTCCCGGCCTTCCCGATCGACCGCCTCGACCCCGCCTACACCGGCGCCGACCTGGTCCTCCAGATCTGCGCCGACGAGGCGACCACGGTCGCCCACGCGACGCGCGTGCTGTCCAAGCACGTGCGCTCGCTGGTGCGGACGCGCTGGGCGCAGCGCGGTTTCCGGGACGCCCCACCCGGGCAGACCCCGCGCAACCTGATGGGCCAGCTCGACGGCACCGTCGGCATCGCCCCGGCCGATTTCGACCGGCTGATCTGGGACGACGGCGCGACCACGCCCTGGCTGTCCGGCGGCACGAGCCTGGTCCTGCGGCGCATCGCCATGGACCTCGACACCTGGGACGAACTCGACGCCGACGGCCGCGAAATCACCGTCGGCCGCCGGGTGTCCGACGGCGCGCCGCTCACCGGCACCGCCGAGCACGACGAGCCGGACCTGACCGCGGTCGACCGCAACGGCATCCCGGTCATCCCACCGGGCTCCCACGTCGCCCGCGCCCGGCACACCCACGACGGGGAACGGTTCCTGCGCCGCGGCTTCAACTACGACGAGCCCCCGGCACCCGGCCAGGTGTCGAATTCGGGCCTGCTGTTCGTCGCCTACCAGCGCGATATCGACACCCAGTTCCTGCCGGTCCAGCGACGACTGGCGGAATTCGACGCGCTCAACGAATGGACGACCCCCATCGGATCGGCGGTCTTCGCGATCCCCGCCGGTGTCCCCGGCCCAGGCCACTACTTGGGCCAGCAGTTGTTCGACAGTTGACCGCTGGGCGGCCGCGCATCTCCGTGCGGCCGCCCAGTCGTCGGCGATTCCGATGCGGCTACGCAGCTGCCAGGCGTGCTCACCCAGTTGCGCGCGCCACCCGCGCGGCGCCGGTGCCGCCGCGCACCACAGATGTCAGTCGTGTGGCCAGTTCAGCAGCGTGTGTTCGTAGAGCCGACGCACGCCCTCGACCTCGTCGTCCATCTCCGCCGGGTCCCACTCCGACACATCGATCGGCGCCAGCACCGCCACATCCACGATCCCCGCGCGCGCGATCGGCGAATCCCGCCAGGCGATCTCGCCGGCATTGCGGATCACCACCGGGATCACCGGGACGCCCGCCTGCACGGCGATGTGGAACGCGCCCTTCTTGAACGGTCCCACCCCGGGCGTGTACGAGCGGGTGCCCTCGGGTGCCACCGCGATGGACAGTCCCTCGCGCAGCGTCGAGACCACCGGGGCCAGTGCGGCTTTGGCGCGCTCGGTGTCGGAGCGGTCGATGAAGGTGACGCCGACGAATCGCATGAGCGGCCCGAACAGCGGATGCTTGGCCAGTTCCTTCTTGCCGACGCCGGTCACCGCCCCGTCGAGCACCTTGGGCACGATGATCACGTCGAACTGGCTCTGGTGGTTGAACAGGAACACCGCGGGCCGCGGTGCGCGGGCGTGTTCGGCGCCGACCACGCGCAGCCGGACATCGATCGCGCGCAGGGTCGCCGTGGTGGCGTCGTGCAGCAGCGCGTCGGCCATGGCCCGGCGCCTGCGGGTGTAGGACTTGCGCAGCACTCCGGTCAGCGCGCCGCCGAGCAGCGCGGCGAAGCCCGCCACGGTGCGCAGGTAGTCGATCGGGCGCGGGGCGCGGCGCGGGCGGAAGGTGAGGCTCGCCCAGCCCGCGGCGGCCGCGTGCTCGGCCAGTGCCGGATCGGGGTCGACGGCGGTGGGGACGGCCGCCAGCTCGAGCAGGGGCAGGTCGGTCGCGCTGTCGGCGTAGACATAGCCCACCTCGGCGCCGAGCCCCGCGGCGAACTCGCGCACGGCAGCGGCCTTCCCCGCACGCCACAGCGGCGGCCCGTCGAGATGGCCGGTCAGGACGCCGTCTTCGATGGCCGGTCGCGTGCACAGCACGTGTTCGATGCCGAGCCGCTCGGCCGCCGGGCCCACCTGATAGACCGTCAGCTCGCTGACCAGCACCACCGTGTGCCCGGCCAGCTGATGTTCGCGGACGAGCCGCCACGCCTCCGGGAACAGCCGCCCGTAGATCTCCTTCCGGAACGCGGCGCGGCCCAGCGCGACCAGTTCCTCCTCGGGCACCCCGGCCCAGGTCCGCTCGACGGCCTGCAGGAAGCGCCCGTAGTCGCCGTCCCCTCCGCCACGCCGGATACCGCCCAGCAGTGCGGCGCGCCGGGCGTCACCACGTCGCGCGACCCGGCTGACCAGCCCCCGGCGCGGCATCCCGTCGACCACGGTCCCCCCGAAATCGAACGCGGCGATCACCTGCGCGCCCCGCGGACCCGACCGGATCGCGGCCACCGCCGCCTCGAGCGTGCTCATCACAGGGCCGTCCGGTTCGACGGGTCCAGGGTGGCCGCCCGCGCGATCCGTTCACCGAGATCACGCAGCTGCTGGGCGAATTCCGCGCGCCGCTGGATCAATTCGGCGGCGGCGTCGCCGGTGGCGGGGGTGATCAGTTTGTGGTTCTCCGCGAGTTTCCACGCGCTGGTGAACAATTCCGACGACACCGATTCCGCACTGTGCAGCCGCTGCTGCAAAAGCATCTGCTTACCCACGGCCACGCACTCGTCGATGAATTCCTTGCGATCGATCACCGCGTCCGCGGGCCGTGCCACGAGCCTTTCGGCCACCACCAATTGCGCGTCGAAGAACGAGCGCAGCACGCGATGCGCCATCACGAAGCCGGAATCGGTGAGGGCGTTGAGGAATTGGCGGTCGAGGCGGTCGTCGGGGGTGTGCTCGTCCCATTCCGGGACGATCAGCCGTACCTCGGCGATGATCTGGTCGGCGAATTCCTGGCGTTCCGGGAAGAAGAACTCGAACTTGAGCAGATCGCGCAGCGCGAAGGCCGCCTTCCACGCCGAGCGCAGCGGATCGTCGCCGGGCGCCTCCACCGCGGTGAGCGCGGCCAGTTCGAGAATGGCGCGATTGACGAACCAGTGCACCGCGCTGTTGCGGTAGAACGCCGCCTCGAGATGCGCGCCCGGCTCGATCGCGTAGACCGCTTCCAGCCCACCGCGATACACCGTCACCACCCCGGCCAGGGCCAGCTGTTCGAGCACCACCCGCAGCCCCTGCTCGTCGCGCAAGGCGGTCAGTTCGCCGCTGGGCAGGCCGCGCGCGTCGATGTACCCGAGGACCGGATCGAGTACGGTGCGTACCTCGCCGAGGGTCAGCGCGCGCTCGTGCACGCCGAGCAGGGCGAGGGTGACCAGCGCGTTCACCGTGATCGGCGTGACCTCGTTGATACCGACCGCGATATCGAAGGCCAAGCGCTGCACCGCTTTACGTTCCACCTCCGCCAGCGCCGACTCGTCGGGGCGGCTGGTGGCACCGGAGGCGGTGTCGCGCAGCGGGATGGTCACCGGGCGCTGATCCAGGGGATCGCCGTGGGTGGTGAGCCCTTCGCGCGCCGAGATCGGTTCGCCGAAGCGCACATACACCCGGCCCGCCGAATGCTGTTGACTGCGCACATATCTGGCCAGCCAGCCGATGCCCTCGGCCTTCTTGGTGCCGCCGGACTGCTCGCTGGCGATCGCGCCCAGCTCGTTGAGCCGCTCGTAGGTGATCGACACCGGCACCAGCATCACGTCCTCCACCCGGCGCGAACGCACCGCGGCGGCAAGGTAATTGAGCAGCCCGTAGCGGGGCGGCCGGAGCTTGCCGGTGCGGGTGCGCCCACCCTCGAAGTACCACTCCATATTGAAGCGTTTGGCCAGCAGATAGGCGAAGTACTCCTCGACGACCGCCTTGTACACCTCGTCGTCGCCGAAACTGCGGCGGATGAACACCGTGCCGGTGCGCCGGGCGATCGGGCCCATCGGCCAGAAGCTCAGATTCGCACCGCCGATCACGTGATTGGGCGGAAAGTCGTTGCGGGCCAGCACGTCACCGAGGACGAACGCGTCCACATAGGAGCGATGCGAGGGCAGGAACACCAGCGGGTACTTGCGGTTGAGCGTGCGCAGCGCGTCCAGGCCGCCCAGATCGGTGTCGACCTTCCAGGTCGAGGCGTGCACCGGCCGCATGGCCTGGGTGAACAGGTCCGAGACCAGCCTGCTCTGCGCCGCCACCAGTTCGCGCAGCGCCTTCTCCGCGCTGCGATACACCTGGTCGGGTTCGGAGCCGATCTCCTCGGCGATGTAGTCGAGTTTGCGCTGGAATTCGGGGGAGTCCAGGATCTCCTCGGCCACCAGCTGGGGCACCTTGTACCGATCGCCGATGACGGTGCGTTCGGCGCGTTCGAGCGCGACCACCGCCGCGCGCACCACCGCGCGGGCGAACGGGTCGGCCGTCCCGGCGCGCAGCAGCGCGGCCGCCTCCGGGTTGTTGGCGCGCAGCTCGCTGAGCCGCGCGGGCGCGCCGACCAGCACCCGGTGCCGGTCGGGTTCGGTGCGCAGCAGCCTGCGCTGGACCAGCCGGTTGGGCTTGCGCGGGTTGGTCAGCAGGGCCAGGTCGGCGAAGGTGACGCGGCGGACGCCGTCGCGCTCGGGTGGCAGCCACAGCACCCGCACCGGCACCACGAGCGGATCGTCGTGCCTGCCGACGAGGCGTTTGGTGATGGCCTTCGCGTCCATGTCGAGTTGGGTCACCGGGGCCGTGGCGCCGATCTCGGCACCGAGGCCGCCCTCGGCGATCCAGGTGCCTATCACTTCGCGTTCCACGCCCGAGGCCGCGTCGACCAGGGCGACCACCGAGTCCGCGGACGATCCTGAACGCCGGCCACGCCGCCCACCGTTGTCGATCATCCCTCCATTCAAGCCGCAGTTGGGCCTCGGCGCACCGAACTTGGACCACAGCGCGTTGCGCGGTGAGGGAGTGGTGAAGAATACCCATTTTGGAGCTGGCTAACCCGCGAGGTAATGCTAACCTAACTCGGCAAAGTTAGGTCAGCATTACCTTGGAGGATCGTTGTCGTCGACGGAGCAGCCCATCCGGGTGGAGTATGTGACCGATCCAGCGGCAGCGATGTCCCGGCTGGCCGCGGCTGACCGATTCGGTGAGTACGTGATGTACGAGCAGCCAGGGGAATGGGTCTTCGCGGCCGACCCGCTGGGCGGGGTCGAACTCGACGCCGGGGAACTGCGCGTGCACTGGAACGGGGAGACCACCGCGCGCGCGTGGACCGGCAGCCCCGCCGAGGTCGTCGACGCCGCCCTCGCCGAACTCCCGCTCGACGGCCGCAACGCCTACGGCTGGATCGGCTTCGAATTCTGCGCCTACGCCCTGTCCGCGACCGACCACCTCAACCAGCGCACCCCCCTGGTCAACCTGATGATTCCGCGCATCGAGGTGCGCATCGACGCCGCCGGTGTGCGCATCAGCGGCGCCACCCCCACCGAGGCCTGCGACATCCACGATCTGATCGCCGAGTCGCAGGGCACCGAGCTGCCCGAGTCCACCCCGGTCGACGTGCGGCTCGACCCCACCGGCTACCAGGAGCGGGTCGCCACCGCGGTCGCCGAAATCCGTTCCGGCAGCTATCAGAAGGTGATTCTGTCGCGCAAGGTCGAGCTGCCCTTCGCGGTCGACGTGCCCGCCACCTACCGGCTCGGCCGCGCCAACAACACCCCCGCCCGCTCGTTCCTGCTGCGCCTGGGCGGGCTGGAAGCGGCCGGTTTCAGCCCCGAGCTGGTGGCCTCCGTCGACGACGATCGCGTGGTCACCACCGAACCGCTGGCGGGCACCCGCGCCTTCGGGCTCGGCGCCGAAGCCGATGGCGCCGCGCGCGCCGATCTGCTGGCCGACCCGAAAGAGATCGTCGAGCACGCCATCTCGGTGCAGACCTCCTTCGCCGAGATCACCGCGGTGTCGGTGCCCGGCACGCCCGCCGTCTCCGATTTCATGGCGGTGCGCGAACGCGGCAGCGTCCAGCATCTGGCCTCCACCGTCCGTGGCACCCTGGCACCCGACCGCACCAGCTGGGACGCGCTCGAGGTCCTGTTCCCCTCGGTCACCGCCTCCGGCATCCCCAAGCGGGCCGGGGTCGACTCGGTCTTCCGCAACGACCACGAACCCCGCGGCCTGTATTCCGGTGCGGTGGTTCGCATCTCGCCCACCGGCGCCCTCGAGGCCACCCTGGTCCTGCGTGCCGTCTACCAGACCGGTGAGGGCGCGTGGCTGCGCGCCGGTGCCGGGGTGGTGGGCCAGTCCCGCCCCGAACGCGAATTCGAGGAGACCTGCGAGAAGCTCGGGAGCGTGGCTCCCTACGTGGTCAAAGCCTGAAACCAACCGGCGAGAACGGCGGCTCATCCCTTCCCTGGCGAGCCGCCGTTCGTCTTTCGCGGGGACCGATGAGTTTCCCGTGCCCGTCCCGTCGGTACGGACATGACCACACACCAGCTCGACGTTCCCGGCGCCACGCTCACCTACGACGTCCACGGCCCGCTTCCGGCCGCCGACGGGCGCCCGCCGCTGCTCATGGTGGGGCTGCCGATGGAGGCCGGTGGCTTCACGGCGCTCGCCGCGTACTTCCCCGACCGCACAGTGGTCACCTATGACCCGCGCGGGCTCGGCCGCAGTGTTCGCACCGACGGGCAGGTCGACAATGTCCCCGCCGTCCACGCCGCGGACGTGCACGCCGTCATCGAGGCGCTCGGCGCGGGCCCGGTCCAGGTCTTCGCCAGCAGCGGCGGCGCCATCGTCGCGCTCGCGCTCGTCACCGCCCACCCCGACGACGTGACCACCCTGGTCGCCCACGAACCCCCGCTGCTCACCGCCCTCCCCGACGCCGCGGCCGCCGAACGCGCGGCCGAGGGCTACCGCGACGCCTACGCCGCCAAGGGCTTCGGCGCAGGCATGGCCGCCTTCATCGCCATGACCTCCTGGCAGGGCGAATACACCGACGCCTACTTCGCCGCCCCCACCCCCGACCCCGCGATGTTCGGCCTCCCCAGCGAAGACGACGGCACTCGCGACGACCCCCTGCTCTCCGAGCGCTCCCGCCCCGTCCTCGCCTACCGAGCCGACATCCCCGCCCTCACCGCCGCCCCCACCCACATCGTCCTCGGCTACGGCGAAGAATCCACCGACACCGTCACCCACCGCGCCACCACCGCGATCGCCGAACAACTCGGCCACCAGCCGGTCCTGTTCCCCAGCCACCACGGCGGCTTCACCGGCCCCGATTCCGGCTACCCCGGCCAACCTGAACCCTTCGCCCGCGTCCTCCGAACCCTCCTCGACGGAGCCAACTGACCACCCATCTGTGATCGACCGCACGGTGGGTTCGACCGGAATCAGCGCACCGCCGCTCTAGGCTCCCCGTACAGGGAGGACCCGATCATGACCCACCGCACACGGACTGTCGTCGCCTCGGACGTCCAGATCGTTCTCAACTACTTCGGTAGCTGCCCGATCTGTGACCACCCGGCCCAGGCCCGGCACATCACCGCACGGTTCGACGACGGCGGCGTCGAGAGCCGGACGATCGCCGAGTGCGGCGGCTGGTGCGGATGGAAGGGGCCGGTGGACCCGACCCCGATGACCGGCGACACAGCGGTATTGACGCAGGGCCGGAACGCGATCGCTTCGGCCGCGTCACTGCCCGATGCGCGCCCTGATGTGTCGCTGAGGACGGTGGCGCTTCCGCCCGGCTGAGACACCAGGGCTACGACATCGCGCGCAGGGCCTTCTTGTCGATCTTGCCGACGGCGGTGAGCGGGAGGGCGTCGGACTGGCGGACGAGGTCGGGGAGTTTGTAGGTGGCCAGGCCGCGGTCGGTGAGGAAGGTCTTGAGTTCGACCAGGGTGGGGAGGTCGCCGGTGACGACCAGGACCACGCAGACCTTTTCGCCGAGGGTGGCGTCGGGCAGGCCGACGGCGGCGGCGTGGCGGACGGCGGGGTGGGCGAGCAGGTGCTCCTCGAGTTCGTCGCAGGAGATGTTCTCGCCGCCGCGGTTGATCACGTCCTTGATCCGGCCGCTGACCACCAGGTGCCCGCTGGGCAGCTGACGCACCAGGTCACCGCTGCGGTAGAAGCCGTCGGGAGTGAAGGCGCGCGCATTGTGTTCGGGCGCACGGTAATACCCGCGCAGGGTGTAGGGACCGCGAGTGAGCAGCTCGCCCTCCTCGCCGGGCGCCACATCGTCGCCCTCGGCATCGACGACGCGCAGTTCGTCGGCGGGGGACAGCGGGCGGCCCTGGGTGGTGCACACCAGTTCGGTGGAGTCGTCGAGGCGGGTGAAGTTGAGCAGCCCCTCGGCCATCCCGAACACCTGCTGCAGCGTGCAGCGCAGCGCGGGCTCCACATCGCGGGCATTGACCTCGGCCAGCCGCGCGCCACCCACCTGCAGCAAGCGCAGCGAACTCAGGTCGGCCTCTTCCCATTCCACCGCCGCGCTCCACAGCTGCGCCAGCGGCGGCACCACGGCGGTGACGCTCACCCGGTGCTGCTCGATGGCGGCGAAGGCCGATTCGGGGCTCGGGTCGAGGGTGAAGGCGATCGCGCCGCCGGTGGCCACGGTGCCCAGGATGCCGGGGCAGGCCAGCGGGAAGTTGTGGGCGGCGGGCAGGGTCGCGAGGTAGACGTCCTCGGCGGTCAGGCCGCACACCTCGGCGCTGGCGGTCGCGTTGTAGACGTAGTCGTCGTGGGTGCGCGCGATCAGCTTGGGCAGACCGGTGGTGCCACCGGAGACCAGCATCACCGCGATCTCGGACGGATCGACGACGGGCGGCGAATCACCTTCGCGAGCAACAGAATCCAGCGCGGTGAAGGCGCCGGGATCACCGGCGACGAGTACATGGCGCAGGCTCGGCACGGCCGCGCGCACGGTCTCGGCCAGCTCGCGATAGTCGAAATCGCCGAGCCGGTCGGGGATCAGGTAGGCCACGGCGCCGGAGAGCGCGGTGAGGTGCTCGATCTCGGCGCGGCGGTGCGCGGGCAGGGTGAGCACCGGGACGATGCCCGCCCGCAGCAGCCCGAACAGCACGGTCGCGAACTCGGGGATGTTCGGCAGCTGCACGATGACACGGTCGCCGGGCGCGATGCCGAGGGCGAGCAGGCCGTGCGCCATCCGGTCGGCGGCGGCGTCGAGCTCGGCGTAGGTCAGTGGCGCGTCACCCAGCACGGCCGGGCGCGCGGGGTTCGCCTCGGCGGAGTCGCGCAGCAGGTCACCGAGGGTGCGGCCGGACCAGTAACCGGCAGTCCGGTACTCCTGGGCGGCGTCCGCCGGGAACGGGACATAGCCCTCGCGGAGGTCTGCCGCGGCCGATGTCGACGTCATGTACTGCCCTCACTTGCGTCCGTCGTAGGTTAGGCAACCCTATCTCATCGAGGGCGGAGTGCCGCCGCTCAGGAGTCGATACCGTGATCCTCGCGCGAACTGCGCTCCGGCTCTTGTCGATTCGCGCTTTTGCCTGGTGTAACTAGAATTCCGCGGGTGAGCAAGTGGACTACCGCGAACATGCCCGACCAGACCGGCCGCACGATCATCGTCACCGGTGCCAATAGCGGGCTCGGCGCCGCCACCGCCCGGGCACTGAGCGCGGCGGGCGCGCGGGTGATCCTGGCCTGCCGCAATACGGCCAAGGCCGAGCAGGTCGCGGCGGGCATGCCCGGCGACACCGAGGTCCGCGCGCTCGACCTGGCGAACCTGAACTCCGTGCGCGCCTTCGCCGACTCGGTCGAGCGTGCCGACGTGCTCATCAACAACGCCGGCGTGATGGCCCTGCCGCTGCAACGCACCTCCGACGGCTTCGAGATGCAGTTCGGCACCAACTACCTGGGCCACTTCGCG
The DNA here is from genome assembly GCF_053602435.1 of Nocardia sp. NPDC004415. Classification (NCBI taxonomy): domain Bacteria; kingdom Bacillati; phylum Actinomycetota; class Actinomycetes; order Mycobacteriales; family Nocardiaceae; genus Nocardia; species Nocardia sp. NPDC004415. The sequence goes on along the minus strand of NZ_JBSGDP010000040.1, from coordinate 39,877 downwards.
CTCACCAATCTGCTGCTCGACCGCATCACCGACCGCGTGGTGACGGTATCGAGCAATGCCCACCGCATCGGCAGGATCAACCTCGACGACCCGAACTGGGAGCAGCGCCGCTACGACCGCTGGCTCGCCTACGGTCAGTCCAAGCTGGCCGACCTGAGCTTCGCCTACGAACTGCAGCGCCGCCTCGCGGGCGAGGGCTCGGCGGTGGTCTCGGTGGCCGCGCACCCCGGCTACGCCGCGACCGAGCTCATGTCACACACCGAGTCCATCCAGGAATGGTTCATGTGGCTGGGCAACCGGACGCTGGCCCAGAGCGCCGAGCAGGGCGCGCTGCCCACGCTGTTCGCCGCCACCGCCGATATCGAGCCCGGCGCGTTCTACGGTCCCGACGGGCTGCTCGAACTGCGGGGTTATCCGAAGCGGGTGTCGAGCTCGGCCGCCTCGCGCGACCAGCGGCTGGCCGGTGCGCTGTGGGAGCTGTCGGAGAAGCTCTGCGGTCTGCTGTGACCGGGCTCACCTGACGCGATGTCACACGGCGCGGTCCCGCTCCGTCGTCTCTGTGAACCCCACGGACACGACGAAGGAGTCATCATGGAACCGCGCTTCGATCTCTACGGCAACAAGGTCACCGCCAGCTTCGCCAAGCGAATGGTCATGGCGGCCAAGGTGATCGACGAGTCGCCGTTGCCCGCGGTGACCCACGAGCTGGTGAAGATCCGGGCCTCGCAGATCAACGGCTGCAGCTTCTGCGTCGACATGCACACCAAGGACGCCGCCCACGCCGGGGAGACCTCGGTGCGGCTGCACCTCGTCGCCGCCTGGCGCGAGGCCGACGTGTTCACCGAGGCCGAGCGGGCGGCGCTGGCGCTGACCGAGGAGACCACCCGCGTCGCCGACGGCGGCAAGGTCACCGACGAGACCTGGCAGCAGGTGCGCAAGCACTACGACGACGATCAGATCGCGGCCCTCATCGCCGCGATCGCGGTGATCAATGCCTGGAACCGCCTCAATGCCGTCGCCCACACCCCGGCAGGTCACTACGTGCCCGGTCAGCTGGGCTGAACCCCACTCGCGCAGTCACTTTCCGCTCCTCGGCCAGCGGCGCCGGAGGTCCGCCTCGCGTCGTGACCGAGGAGGGGCGCGCGGTCCCCCGGAGTGTGATCGTCCACACTCCGGGAGACCGTGTCCGGGACCGCGCCGATTCGCCGGTGGTAGAGTCCCTGGCATGCAGCGCGCATATTTCTGGTTTAGCGATCCGGCCCTGGGTGGGCCGGTCTGCGACCCTGCGCGCTGACTTCCTCCGCCCGAGCCGGACACCTGACCGGCTCGACGGGTAGCGAACTCCGTGGGTCGGCCTTCCAACGAAAAGGACCCACGATTCCCATGACAACGGCAGTTGATGTCGATTCGCGCCACTCCGACCTGGACGATCAGCGCACCCTCAGCGTGAGCCCGCTGCGTTCACCCGCCGAGGTGCGCCTGGTCCACCCCATCACCGACGAGCTCGCCGACACCGTGCGCGCGGGCCGCAAGGCCACCGTCGACGTGCTCAACGGCGACGACGACCGCCTGATGGTGATCGTCGGGCCGTGCTCGGTGCACGACCCGGCCGCCGCACTGGACTACGCCCGCAAGCTGGCCGCCAAGGCCGAAGAGCTCAGCGACCGGCTGCACGTGGTGATGCGCGTCTACTTCGAGAAGCCGCGCACCACGCTGGGCTGGAAGGGCCTGATCAACGACCCGCACCTGGACGGCTCGTTCGACGTGAACACCGGTCTGGGCATCGGCCGCAAGGTCCTCGTCGACATCACTGCCCTCGGCCTGCCGGTGGCGTGTGAGTTCCTCGACCCGATCACCCCGCAGTACATCGCGGACCTGGTCTCCTACGGCGCGATCGGTGCCCGCACCGCCGCCAGCCAGGTGCACCGGCAGCTGTCCTCGGCGCTGTCGATGCCGGTCGGCATCAAGAACGGCACCGACGGTGACGTGCAGGTCGCGGTCGACGGCGTGCGCGCCGCCGCGGCCAGCCACGTCTTCCCCGGCACCGACCTCGACGGCCGCTCCGCGCTGATCCGCACCTCGGGCAACCCCGACTGCCACGTCATCCTGCGCGGCGGCAGCAACGGCACCAATTTCGACGCGGCCTCCTGCGCCGAGGCCAAGCTGCGCCTGGAGAAGTCCTCGCTGCCCCAGCGCCTGGTCGTCGACGCCAGCCACGGCAACTCCAACAAGGACCACAACCGCCAGGTCGACGTGGTCACCGACATCGCCGACCGCCTCGCCGCCGGCGAACAGGGCGTCGTCGGCCTGATGCTCGAGTCCTTCCTCGTCGCGGGCCGCCAGGACCTCACCCTCGGCCGCTCCGACGACCTCACCTACGGCCAGTCCATCACCGACGCCTGCATCGACTGGACCACCACCGCCACCCAACTCGACCGCCTCGCCGCCGCGATCGAGACCCGCCGCAAGGGCTGAAGCTCGTCGCTTCGATTCCACCGGGCGGTGTGACGCCGGGTGGAATCGAGGGCGATGACACGCGTCCGCGCGGTGGGTATGCGGCCCGAGCACGTCGAGGCATTTCAGCTGTCGCCGTGATCGCCGGGGATGGGGAGGGGTTGGACGACGTCCCAGTGTTCGACGATCAGGTTGTTCTCCAGTCGCCAGATGTCCACGACGGCAACGGGGTTCGGGGTGTGGTGGGGTGTCATCCGGTAGTGCAGGGCGACGAGGTCGGCTTCGGCGATGACGCGGTGGAGGGTGAGGTCGGCGGCCGCGACGGGGGAGGTGCGGATGAAGTCGATGAAAGCGTCTCGGCCGCTGGGGTTTCCGGGGCTGTGTTCGATGAAGTCCGCGTGCAGGAGGGTGCGCAGGACTTCGATGTCGCCTGCGGCGAAGCGGTGGAAGGCGTCGACCACCAGGTCCTTGTTCGTTGTCATCGGGTGACTGTCGCCGGTGCGCGGTGGGTGTGTCGATTACCCGCCGGGTAGTGGCTGTCGGGGGCGGGGCGGCGCAGACTCGGGGGATGACCCGGGAACGATCCGTCGGTGAACTGCTGCGGGAGTGGCGCGGGCGCAGGGGGTTGAGTCAGCTGGATCTGGCCATCGCGGCGGAGGTGTCGGCGCGGCATCTCAGTTTCGTCGAGACCGGGCGGACCGTGCCGAGCAGCGCGATGGTGCTGCATCTGGCCGACCGGCTGGATGTGCCGGTCGGTGAGCGCAACCGGCTGCTGGTGGCGGCCGGGCACGCGCCGGTCTTCCGCGCGCGACCGCTGGACCGGCCGGATCTGGCGCGGGCGCGCGAGACCGTGCAGCAGGTGCTGCTGGCCCACGAACCGTATCCCGCGCTCGCGGTGGATCGGCGATGGAACCTCGTGCTGGCCAACAGCGCGGTGGAGGTCTTCCTGGAGGGTGCGGCCCCGGAGCTGACGCGTCCGCCGATCAATATGATGCGGCTGGGTCTGCACCCCGACGGGCTCGCGCCCCGGCTGCGCAATCTGGACCAGGTGCGTGCGTACCTGCTGCCCAGGCTCGCCCACCAGGCCGCCCGCAGCGGTGATCCTCGGCTGCACGCGTTGCACGAGGAACTGGTCGCCCACGGGACCCCGCCCGAGCCGGGGACACCGGACCCCGCCGAGGTCGCGCTGGTCATCCGGCTCGCGTTCCGTGGGGCCGAGCTCAGCTTCGTCAATACCGTCACCACGCTCGGCGCGGCCTTCGAGGTGGCGCTGGAGGAGGTCGCGATCGAGGCGTATCTCCCCGCCGATCTCGCGACCCGGCGATTCTTCCTGGCGGGGCCCGGGCATCGAGGTGACGAGTAGGACGTCGGCGCGGCAGGGGAGACTGGTGGGTGATGAAGCTGCCTGAACTGCCCGATCTGCCGGTGCGGCCCGCGCTGGAAGAGATCGTCGAGACGCTGGCCGGACGTGGGGTCGCGGTGCTGGTCGCCCCGCCGGGCACCGGGAAGACGACGCTGGTGCCCTTGGCGCTGGCCGCCGCGAGCGAGGGGCGGATCGTGGTCGCCGAACCGCGTCGGCTGGCCGCGCGGGCGGCGGCGGCACGGATGGCCGCGCTGCTCGGCGAACGGGTGGGCGAGACCGTCGGCTACGCGGTGCGCGGGGATCGGAAGGTGGGACCCCGAACGCGGATCGAGGTGGTGACCTCGGGGCTGCTGGTGCGGCGCTTGCAGCAGGACCCGGAGCTGCCCGGAGTCGGCACGGTGATGCTCGACGAATGCCATGAGCGGCACCTCGACGCGGATCTGCTGCTGGCATTGCTGCTGGACGCGCGGTCCGGGCTGCGACCGGATCTCCGGGTACTCGCCACGTCGGCCACCGTCGCGGCGGGGCGTCTCGCCGCGCTGCTCGGGCAGGGTGGCGAGGTCGATGGGCAGGTCGGGTTCGGGGAGGGCGCCGATGTGCGGGCGGGGGCGAGGGCTGATGTGGTGGGCGGACGCGGGGTGAACGTGGGGTCGGCCGGTGAGCCGGGGGCGTGTCCGGTGCTGGAGGTGCGGGGGCGGGCGTATCCCGTTGAGGTGGAGTATCTTCCGGCATTGACGCGGGAGCGGGTCGAGGCGCAGGTGGCGCGGGGTGTGCGGGCCGCGCTGGCCGGGACCGAGGGGGATGTGCTGGTGTTCCTGCCCGGGGTCGGGGAGATCAATCGGACGGCGGGGCTGTTGCGGGATCTCGATGGTGTCGATGTGGTGCCGCTGCACGGGCGGCTGGGGAGTTCGGTGCAGGACACCGCCTTGCGGCTGGGGGTGCGGCGGCGGGTCGTCTTGTCCACGGCGGTGGCCGAATCCAGTCTCACCGTGCCGGGGGTGCGGGCCGTGGTGGACTCGGGTCTGTCGCGGGTGCCGCGGATCGATCATCGCCGGGGGCTGTCCGGGCTCGCGACCGTAAGGGTTTCGGCGGCGGTGGCCGAGCAGCGGGCGGGGCGGGCCGGTCGTGAGGCGCCCGGCCGGGCCTGGCGGTGCTGGCCCGAATACGAGCATCAGACGCTGCCCGCCTATCCCGAACCGGAGATCCGCACCGCCGAACTCACCCGGCTCGCACTGGAATTGGCGTGTTGGGGCACCCCCGACGGTTCGGGCCTGGCCTGGTGGGACGCACCGCCCAAAGGTGGTCTCGCCGCGGGTCGCGCGGTCCTGCGCGCACTCGGCGCCCTCGACGCGTCGGATCGCGTCACCGACCGCGGGCGCGCCATGTCCGCCCTCGGCCTGCATCCCCGCCTGGCCCGCGCTCTCCTCGACGGCGCCGCCCACGTCGGTCCTCGCGCCGCCGCCGAAATGGTGGTGCTGATGGACGACGACTCCCTGGCCCACACCACCGACGCGGCCGCAGCCCTCCGTGCCCTGCGTGCCGAACGTCCGCCGCGCTGGACCAAAGAGGCGCAACGGCTGGTCCGGCTGCTCGGCGCGGACAGCGGGTCGAATGCCGCCTCCGTTCCGGCGGACGCTGGAACACCGGTCGGCGGAGGGAGGTCGGGCGGTGTTCCTGCCGGGCACTCGGAGAGCCGGACCGCTCACTCGGAGAGCCGGACCGCTCACTCGGAGAACCGGACCGCTTCCGGGGATTCGGCGCGCGGGGTGAACGAGATCGCGGCGCTGATGATCGCGTTGGCACAGCCGGAGCGGTTGGCCCGGCGGCGGGCCGGTGGGACGTCGTACCTCATGGCCGGCGGGACCGCGGTGACCTTGCCGCCGGGGTCCGGCTTGGCCGAGGCGGAGTGGCTGGCGGTGGCGGTGGCCGATCGCGATCCGGGACGGGCCGAGGGACGTATTCGATTGGCGGCCATCGCGGATGAGGATCTCGCGCGGGAGGCGGCGCCGGGTTTGGTGACGCGGGCCGAGGAAGTGCACTGGGAATCCGGTGCGGTGGTCGCCCGGCAGGTGGAACGGCTCGGAGCGATCGTGCTGTCGGAAAAGCCACTGCGCCAACCCGATCCGGTAGCGCTGGACCGCGCCGTCCGCGAGGGCCTGCGCACGGAGGGCCTGCAGCTCCTGCGCTGGGACGACAACGCCCTCGGCCTGCGGGAACGTCTCGACTTCCTGCACCGCACCCTCGGCGCCCCGTGGCCCGCCGTCGACGACGACACCCTCCTGGCCGACCTCGACCGCTGGCTCGCCCCCGACCTCACCACCGTGCGCCGCCGCGCCGATCTCACCCGCGTCGACGCGGGCACCGCCCTGCGCCGCCTGCTGCCCTGGCCGGAGGCCGCCCGCCTGGACGAGCTAGCCCCCGAACGCCTCGAGGTCCCCTCCGGCAGCCGTGTGCGCCTCGACTACAGCGCCGACCAGCCCGTCCTGGCGGTCAAGGTCCAGGAGATCTTCGGCTGGACCACTCCACCCACCCTCGCCGACGGCCGCGCCCACCTCCTGCTCCACCTGCTCTCCCCGGCCCAGCGCCCCGTCGCCGTCACCGCCGACCTCCCGTCCTTCTGGCGCAACGGCTGGCCCCAGGTCCGCGCCGACCTCCGCGGCCGCTACCCCAAACACGCCTGGCCCGAAGACCCCACCACCGTCGTCCCCCACCGAGGCACCGCCCGCCGAGCCCGCGAGAACTGATCGGGCGGCACCACGGGGTGGTCGGGGAGGCGCGGGGTGTCCTCCGTAGGATCGGCCGCGATGGTTTCCCCACTTCTCGCCGACCTGTTCGAATCGCATCGAGCGCATCTGCTTTCGGTCGCCTACCGGCTCACCGGAAGCGTCGGCGACGCCGAGGACGCCGTGCAGGAGAGCTGGCTGCGGATGGCGGGGGTGCACCAGTCGGAGATCGATGATCTGCGGGCCTGGCTCACGACAGTCGTCGCGCGGATCTGTGTCGATCATCTGCGCAGCGCGGCCGTGCGCCGGGAAAGCTATGTGGGGCAGTGGCTTCCGGAGCCGATCGTCACCGGCGATGGTGTGGGGCCGCTGGATCCGGTGGCGCGGGATGTGCGGTGCAGGCTGGCGGCGATGGTGGCGCTCGAGGCGCTGACCCCGCCGCAGCGGGTCGCGCTGGTATTGCACGACGGGTTCGGTGTGCCGGTCGAGGAGATCGGCGCGATTGTCGATATGCCGGGCGAGGCGGTGGGGGACGCCCTGGCGGTCGGGCGGCGGGCCGTGGCACCGGCACCCACCAGCGATGACGTGCACGACGCGGCGGTGCAGCGGTTCCTGGCCGCGCTGGCGGCGGGCGATGTCGACGGGGTCGCGGCGACCCTGCATCCGGCGGCGACCTTCGCGGGCGACGCGGGCGGCACCATCGAGACGGCACTGGATGTCGTCGCGGGAGTGGACACGATCGCCCGTCTGGCGCTGGGACTGTGGCGCAGGCATCTCGCCGAACAGGCGCTGGAACTGGGGTCCGCCACGGTGAACGGGCAATCGGGGCTCGTGCTCACCGACCCGAACTCGCCGTTCGGGCGGCCGGTGCGGGTACTGGGCTTCACGGTGCACGAGGAAAAGATCTGGGCCGCTTACGATTTCGCCAATGTGGCGAAGCTGTCGGGCGCACGGTCGCGCTGACGGCGACATCGGACCGGACCCGCGCGATCCGGTCCGACGCGCACAGCCGGTCTAGGGGTAGGTGGAGCCCCAGTTGTGGTTTCCGGTCGACGAGCCGAGGTTGAAATCGCCTGTCGAGGAACCCATGTTGTTGTCCGGGGTCGCCGAACCGGTGAAGTAGTCGACGATCGGGTTGGCGATCAGATGATCGTGGATGAACTGCAGTGCCGAACCGGCGACCTCCGACGCGGCCGGGTGCACGATGAAGTCGAGCAAGGGTGAGGCCATAGGGAGCCCCTTTCGATATACCACCACGATGTGGTGTGTGAGGTAGAACACGGCGAGGCTAGCTGAGGTTGGGTCAACGCACAATAGTGCAGGTCAAACGGGTAAAACGTTTGTGAAACATAGGTGTTCGCTATCGTTCGGCAACGTCGGGGAAAAGTGGGATACGCTGCGGGGATGTCGCCGGAAACACCCACTGTCGCCCGTTTGCGCCCGTTCGGATCGACGATCTTCGCCGAGATGACCGAGCTGGCCCTGCGCCACGACGCGGTCAATCTGGGCCAGGGCTTCCCGGATACCGACGGGCCCGCGGGCATGCTCGAGGTGGCGCGCGCGGCCATCGCCGACGGGCTCAACCAGTACCCGCCGGGGCGCGGGATGCCGGTCCTGCGCCAGGCCGTCGCCGAGGATCGGGCCCGCCGCTACGGCACCGCCTACGACCCGGCGACCGAGGTGCTGGTGACGGTCGGAGCCACCGAGGCGATCAGTGCCGCGGTGCTCGGGCTGGTGGAGCCGGGGCAGGAGGTGGTACTCATCGAGCCCTATTACGACTCCTACGCCGCCTCGGTCGCGCTGGCCGGGGCGCAGCGGCGCACCGCCCGGCTGGTGCCCGACGGGGACCGCTTCGTGCTCGACCGCGACAGCCTGCGCGCCGCGATCACCCCGAAAACCCGCATGGTGGTGGTGAATTCGCCGCACAATCCGACGGGTTCGGTGCTGGATCGCGACGATCTGGCGGCCATCGCCGAGCTGGCGTGTGAACACGATCTGCTGGTGCTGGCCGACGAGGTCTACGAGCATCTCGTCTACGACGGTGTGGAGCACGTCAGTATCTCCACGCTGCCAGGCATGCGGGAGCGCACCGTCGTGGTGTCCAGTGCGGCGAAGACTTTCAATGTGACGGGGTGGAAGATCGGCTGGGTGTGCGCGCCCGCGCCGCTGCTCGACGGGGTGCTCGCGGCCAAGCAGTTCCTCACCTTCGTGGGTGGCGGGCCGTTCCAGCCCGCCGTGGCGCACGCGATCACCGCTGAGCACGAGTGGGTGCTGGCGCTGCGTGCCGGGCTCTCCGACAAGCGGTTGCGGCTCTCGGCTGCCTTGCGCGACACCGGGTTCGGCGTACACGCGAGTTCCGGTGGGTATTTCGTGTGCGCGGATATCCGCCCGCTCGGCGCGACCGACGGCCTCGCCTTCTGCCGCGAACTCCCGGCCCGGCTCGGGGTCGCGGCGGTGCCGGTGAGTGTGTTCGCCGACCATGCCGAGGACTGGAAACACCTGGTGCGCTTCACCTTCAGTAAGCGCGACGAGACCATCGATGAGGGAGTGCGGCGGTTGCGTGCGGGGATCGCGGTCGGCTGAGCGCGCGCCTCGGCGCGGGAGGCTCCGGGGCGTGGGGCCGCTGAGTCGGCCGTGCGCGGACGGTGCCGGGCGGAGTCAGTCGCGGGCGTGGCGGGCCAAGGGGGCGTGCCACTGGTAGTGGCGGGCGAGCAGCCGGAAGCCGATGGCGCCCGCGGCGGCGAGCAGGCCGGTCCAGGCGTGGTAGAGGTCGAAGTGGAGCAGGGCGGCCGTCGTGGCGGCGCCGAAGAGGGCGGGGATGGCGTAGAGGTCCTGGTCGGGGCGTAGGACGCTGGGGACCTCGCCGCTGAGGACGTCACGCAGGACGCCGCCACCGATGGCCGTCGTCATCCCGAGCAGCGCGGCGGTGGGGGCGCCGACATCGGCGGAGTAGGCGATCACCGTGCCGGTCACGCAGAACAGGCCGAGGCCGATCGCGTCGGCGATCTCCAGCGGGCCCTTGGTGAGACGGGGTGAGGGCGCGATGAAGAACAGCACCAGGGCGGTGAGCAGCGCCGCGCACAGGTAGGTCAGGTCGGTGAACGCGGCGGGCGGGGTGCGGCCGATGAGCAGGTCGCGCACGATGCCGCCGCCGAGCGCGGTCGCGATGGCGAGCACCGCTATCCCGAACAGGTCGAGGCGTTTGCGCACCGCGACCAGCGCGCCCGAGGCCGCGAACGAGATCACCCCCATCAGCTCACCGCTGCGATGCACCGCCGTCACCGCCGAATCCAGCTCGGTCACCGACGGCCCGGCCAAGACCGCCGTCACCAGCACGCCACCACTCACCGCTCACTCCTTCACACCGGCTCCCGAGCAGACTGACACGCCCGCCGCGTCACCGTGCCGCCGCCCGCCCCGGCGCGTCGCCATCGGGTCGAGAGGTCGTGCCGGCACGGCCACAGGTGGGTGCCGCCGCCCGTGTAGGCCAGACATCGCGGCGGGGCGGGCGCCGGTGCTCGTCGGGGCCGCGTCGCCCCGAGAGGGTGGCGGTCGAGGGGTCAGGCCGGGGTGGGGCGGGTGCGGTCGGTGGCGAGCAGGACGGCGATGGTGCCCAGGGCGGTGCCCATGAGGTAGCGCTGGGTGCGCAGCCAGCCGGGGCGGGTGGTGAGGAAGGTGGCGAGGGTGGCGGCGGTGAGGACGATGAGGGCGTTGACGGTGAGGGCGACGGTGATCTGGACCGCGCCCAGCGACAGGCTCTGGAGCCAGAGGGCACCGCGGGCCGGGTCGACGAACTGGGGGATGAGGGCCATGTACATGATGGCGATCTTGGGGTTGAGCAGGTTGGTGACCAGGCCCATGGTGAACAGGCGGCGGGCCGGGTCGTGGGGCAGGTCCGCCGGGGCGAACACCGAGACCCCACCCGGGCGCAACGCCTGCCAGGCCAGCCAGAGCAGATAGCCCGCCCCCGCCAGCTTCACGGCCAGATACAGGCCGGGCACCACCGCGAACACCGCAGTGATCCCCGCCGTGGCGGCCAGCAGATACACCCCGAACCCGGCAGCCACCCCACCCAGCGAGATCAACCCGGCCCGGCGCCCCTGCGCGACCGTCCGCGACACCAGATACATCATGTTCGGCCCCGGCGTGAGCACCATCCCGAGCGCGGCCGCGCCCACCCCGAGTACCGCCGTCGTCTGCAACATGCACAGAGTCTGACCTGGTCGAGCCCGGTTTGTCGCGGTCCAGTCACCACCCGCTGGACCGCCTGGCACCGGTCCGCCCGAAACGAACCCCCAGGTCGTGTCGGTGCAAGTCCGTACAATCGAACAAGGCGGCAAAAAGGAACCACCACTGCCCTCACCTACCCACCAAAGCACCCACCACGGTTTTCGGCCGCCTCGCATCCGAGGGGCGAGACGTCACGGCGAAGCCGAAGTATCGCCCCTCGGATGCGAGGCTCACAGGGCCGAAAACCCCGCGGCACCAGCCGCCAAATAACACAGGAGCAGGTTGTGACCGACGGGCCGTTGATCGTCCAGAGCGACAAGACCCTGCTGCTCGAGGTCGATCACGAGCTGGCGGGCAACGCACGGCAGGCCATCGCGCCGTTCGCCGAGCTCGAGCGCGCGCCCGAGCATGTGCACACCTACCGGATCACGCCGCTGGCGCTGTGGAATGCGCGGGCGGCCGGTCACGATGCCGAGCAGGTCGTGGACGCGCTGGTGAGTTTCTCGCGGTACGCGGTGCCGCAGCCGCTGCTGGTCGACATCGTCGACACCATGGGCCGCTACGGCCGGTTGCAGCTGGTGAAGCATCCCGCGCACGGGTTGTGCCTGGTCAGCCTGGATCGCGCGGTGCTCGAGGAAGTGCTGCGGCACAAGAAGATCGCGCCCATGCTGGGTGCGCGCATCGACGACGACACGATCGTCGTGCACCCGTCCGAGCGCGGTCACATCAAGCAGATGTTGCTCAAGATCGGCTGGCCCGCCGAGGACCTGGCCGGCTATGTCGACGGTGAGGCGCACGACATCGGCCTGGATTACACCGAGGGCAAGTGGCACCTGCGCGACTATCAGGAGATGGCCGCCGACTCGTTCTGGGCGGGCGGGTCCGGGGTGGTCGTGCTGCCGTGTGGCGCGGGCAAGACCATGGTCGGGGCCGCCGCGATGGCCAAGGCCAAGGCGACCACGTTGATCCTGGTCACCAATACGGTGGCGGGCAGGCAGTGGCGGCGCGAGCTGCTGGCGCGCACCACGTTGACCGAGGACGAGATCGGCGAGTACTCCGGCGAGCGCAAGGAGATCCGGCCGGTCACCATCGCCACCTATCAGGTGATCACCCGTAAGTCCAAGGGTGAGTACAAGCATCTGGAGCTGTTCGACAGCCGCGACTGGGGCCTGGTGATCTACGACGAGGTGCACCTGCTGCCCGCGCCGGTCTTCCGGATGACCGCCGATCTGCAATCCCGACGCAGGCTCGGTCTCACCGCCACGCTGGTGCGTGAGGACGGTCGTGAGGGCGATGTGTTCTCGCTGATCGGCCCCAAGCGCTACGACGCGCCGTGGAAGGACATCGAGGCCCAGGGCTGGATCGCGCCCGCCGACTGTGTGGAGGTGCGGGTCACTCTGACCGATGCCGAGCGGATGGCGTACGCGACCGCCGAGCCCGAGGAGCGCTACAAGCTGTGCTCGACCGCGCGCACCAAGATCCCGGTGGTGGAGTCGATTCTCGAGCGGCACAAGGGTGCGCCGACGCTGGTGATCGGCGCCTATCTCGACCAGCTCGAGGAACTCGGGATCGATCTGAACGCCCCGGTCATCACCGGTGCGACCAAGAACAAGGAGCGTGAGGCGCTCTTCGACGCGTTCCGGTCCGGGGAGATCCCGGTGCTGGTGGTGAGCAAGGTGGCCAACTTCTCCATCGATCTGCCGGAAGCCTCGGTGGCGGTGCAGGTTTCGGGCACCTTCGGCTCGCGGCAGGAGGAGGCGCAGCGTCTGGGCAGGCTGCTGCGGCCCAAACAGGATGGGGGACAGGCGCATTTCTACTCGGTGGTCGCCCGCGACACCCTCGACGCCGAATACGCCGCGCACCGGCAGCGTTTTCTGGCCGAACAGGGGTATGCGTATCGCATCACCGATGCCGATGATCTGCTCGGACCGCCGATCGGTGACGGCGCGTAGCGCTCATCCCCAGGTCGGGGCGGGGTACGGTGCTATGAACCCCTCGGCAGATAAGTGGAGGCAACTCCTCCGCAACCTGTGCTAGGAAGGAACTGTGCGCCGCTTCGAATTCGTGGTCGACCGAGAGCACGCTCATGCGGTCAACGAGACGTTCACCGGGTTACGCAGGCTGCGCCTGCTGGCCCTGCTCGTGGCGGGACTCGCCGTCGCGGCCACGGTCGCGCTGGTGTGGAGCGGGCAGGCCTGGGGATATCTGCTGGCGGTGGTGTGTGTGCTCGCCGCGATCATCGCGCTGTGGGTGGCGCTGTGGACGCCGCACCGCTCCAGCATCGAAAAGCTGTACCAGGACGGGCCTTTGGTGCCTGCCGTGGTCACCGAGTCCGAGCCGTCGGGGATCGTGCTGCTCGCCCTGGTCGACATCGCCGAACCCACCGCCACCACGCGCAGCTGGGCGCTGATCACCCGCAAGGTGCGGGCGCTGCCCGGGCACGCGCCGCGGCGGGGTGAGCGCGTGCCCGCGGTCGCGGTGCGCACCGATCGCGCGCCCCGGCAGGTGGGGGAGCGCTGGCAGCTCGTCACCGCGATGCCGATCGCCTGGGGGACGCGCGACCAGGACGTCATCGACCGCGCGGCCGCCGCCATCACCGAGATCGAATGGCGGCTGCTGGCCGAGAACCTCGCCCTGGCCGCCCGCGTCAAGCGCACCGCCACCAAACGCCTCCTGCTCGACCCCCACCAGCTGCCCGACGACCTGGGCTGACGTGGCCGGACCGGGGAAGGGCGTCCGTGCGAGGCGATGGCCGGCGGGGGTGTGCGCGGCGTTCGCGCTGCTGGTGCTGGGAACGGGACCGGCGGCGGCGGACCCGGCGCTGATCGGCGCGCCCGGGGTGGGCGACCCGTACTACCCGCTCGACGGCAACGGCGGTTACGACGTGAACCACTACGACCTCGCGGTCGACTACGACCCGCCGACCCATCAGCTGCGCGGCACCGCCGGGATCGAGGCCAGGGCCGTGCAGCCGCTGGCCCGGTTCAATCTGGACTTCCGGGGGCCCGAGGTGCGGATGGTGACCGTCAACGGGCAGCCCGCCGGGTTCGCGCGCGAGGGTGAGCACGAGCTGGTGGTGACGCCGCTGCTGCCGCTGCCCGCCGGGTTGCCGTTGCGCATCGTCGTCGACTACGCGGGCGAGGTGGCCGACACCGAAGGCGAGGGCTGGACCTACGCGCCCAGCGGCGGTGCCTTCGCCGTGGGCCAGCCGCACAGCGCGAGCAGCTGGTATCCGCTCAACGACACACCCCTGGACAAGGCGACCTTCACCCTGCGTGCCTCCGTGCCCGACGGATGGGAGGTGATGTCCACCGGTGCGCGCACCCGGCACGAGGTGCGCGACGGGAAACTGCTCACCACCTGGGAGACCAGACAGCCCGTGATCGGCTACCTCACCACGATGGCCGTGGACCACTTCACCTTCCTGGAGAACCGGCGCCCCGACGGCACGCCCGTACTGAGCGCCTTCGCGCCGGAATCCGAGCACAATCGCGAGGACGAACAGCGGGTGCCGGAGATCCTCGACTTCCTCGAAAACCTGTACGGGCCCTACCCGTTCGAGGTCGCCGGTGGCATCTACGTCGACGCCGAGATCCCGTTCTCGCTGGAAACCCAGACCCGGCCCACCTACGCCCCGTGGACCGACCTCAACACCGTGGTGCACGAACTGGCCCACCAGTGGTGGGGCGACACCATGTCGGTGCGGCAGTGGTCCGACATCTGCCTCAACGAATGCTTCGCCAGCTACACCGCGGACTACCTGTGGATCGAACGGATCGACGGGGCCGACGTGGACACCAAATACCGCGAGACGGTCGGCAAATACCGCGACGACACCGAGTTCTGGGAGTACGCGCTGGCCGATCCCGGGGTGGGCAACGAGTTCACCTCGGTCTACTACCGGGGGCCGCTGTTCCTGCACGCCCTGCGCAAGCTGATCGGCGAGGATGTCTTCTTCGCCGCCCTGAAGGACTTCGTCACCGCCCACCGCGACGGGCACGCTTCGATGCCGGAGTTCCGGGAGTTCCTGCAGACGCGTACCTCGATGCCGCTGAAGGACTTCCTGGCCGAATGGCTGGACGGGACGCGGGCGCCGCGCGACGCGTTCCTGTATCCCGGCACGCTGGGCGGCTGATCAGGATTCGTCGAGGCGGGCGCGGGCCCGGTCGGCCCAGCGTCGCATCCTGTCGAACTGGCTTCGGGCGGCGGTGAGTTCGCCGCGGGCGCGGTGCTCGGCGGTCTGGGCGACATGGCGTTGCTGTTCGGCGTGTTCGAGGTCGGCGCGGAGCTGGGCGACGCGGTCATCGGCGGCGGCGAGAGCGGATTTCGCCTCGGCGGCGCTGGATTCGGCTTCGTCGCGGTCGGCGCGGGCGGATTCGAGGCCGGCTTCGGCGTCGTCGAGTTCCTGTCGCGCCTCGGCGCGGCGGACGGCGGCGATCTCCTCCCCGGTCGGTTTCTCGGGGCGGGCGGCCGCTTTGCTGCCCGCCTTGCTTCTACCGGACTCGGTGCGACCCTTCCCGCCTGTGATCGCGACCAGGCCCGCCGGACCGAAACCCTCGTAGGTGACCGTGGCCGGAAGTACCCCGGTGCGGATCTGATCGGCCACCTCCGGATCGGCGAGCGCTGCGGTGAGGGTTTGACCGACCTCGCGCAGGGTCTGTTCGGTGGCGGTGCGGCCGTGCTCGGCGGACAGTTCGGCCGCGCGCTTGGTCATCGCGTTCACCACCTGTTGGCGCTGGGTGCCCAGCGCGCGCAGCTCGGTGCCGGAAAGCTGGCGCTGGGCCGCGCGCAGGGCGTCACCGAGGTCGAGCAGGGCGGCGATCTCGGCGGGGGCGTCGCGGGCGAGCAGGTTCACCGTCCAGGCGGCGACGGTGGGTTTGCGCAGGGCGGTGATCGCGGCGGCGAGCTCGCGGTCGCCGTCCGCGCGGGCCTGGGCGGCGCGCTCGGTGCGCGTGGAGACGAACTCGCCGGGGTCGAGCCCGTACAGCTCGGCCGCGGCATCGTCGATGCTCATCTCCCCCATGGTAGCGGCCTTGGGTATCGTCACCGGCGGTCATATCTGCCTGAACCGTTCGGTGAGTGAGGTTTTCAGTGTTCATCCCAGGAAAGCGACTGCTGGCACGGCTCGTGTTCGCCCCCGTCGCCACGGTCGCGCTGGTCGGAGCGGTCGTGGCCTGCTCCTCCGGTGACGACTCGTCCACCTCGGCCGGTGCGGTCGCGGCCGGTTCGTGCGTGCAGGTCACCGACAACACCGCCGACGCGATGGTGGCCACCGTCGCGGACTGCTCGTCGAGCGCCGCCGCCTACCGCATCGCCTCCACCGGCGCCGCGCCGCTGGACTGCGACGCCGACGCGGCCACGTTCAACGGAACCGTCGGCGACACCAAGACCGGACTGTGCCTGACCCCGAACTTCGCCGAAGGCCAGTGCTACACGGACGCGGGAACGCGCCCCGCCGAGTCGATCGCCTGTACGGCCCCGGAGGCGTCGTTCAAGGTGGTCAAGCGGATCGACGGCGAGACCGACGAGCTGCTCTGCGGCGCCGACGCCACCCAGTTCCGAACCGTCCCCGACCCGAAGACCACCTTCTGCCTCGCCAAGCCGTAGTCACACGCTGATCGGTGGCCCTTTCGGACTCAGTCCAGGAGGGCCACCGAGGCGATTCGGTGGAGGGTGAAGTGGCGGGTGGCGCCGGTGACTGGGTCCACGGCGTCCAGTTGGCCGTTGCCGACTCGGAGGGGTTCCACGACGCGTTGGGTGGCTACGCCCTGGGCGTCGACGTAGGCGATGTTGACGGGGCGGCGGACGCGGGCGGCCAGTTGTAGCAGGGCGAGGGTGGCGGCGGTGCCGGTGCGGGTGCCGTCGCTGCGGACGGATTGGCCGGTGCGGGCGCCCGCGGCGCGCTCGCCCGCGCGTAGTTCGGTGACGAGCTGGGCCAGCTGGGTGTCGCTGGGCGAGCTCGGTCGATAGGGCCTGCGGGCCAGCGGGCGCACGGCGATACGGGCGCCGCGCGGGCGCAGGTCGACGATGGCGCCGCCGGAATCCTCGCCCGCGGGGGCGAAACCGGCCGCGCGCAGTTGCTCGAGCAGTTCGCCGAGGGGGGCCTGGGCGATGGCGACGGTGGGGGCGATGGCGCGCAGGGCCAGGGTCTCGGCGACGGGAGCGGCGAGGACCTGGGCGAGCAGGGCGGGGTCGTCGCTGCGCAGGAAGGACTGGGCCATCCCGGCACGGAGCTGGCCGTGGCGGCGGGCGACATCGTCGATGAGGTAGGTCAGCGACTGCGGGACCGGGGTGCGCGAGTGGGTGGCGAACAGGGCGTGCAGTTCGGCGGCGGTCAGGCCCGCGTCGAGCGCGCGGCGCACCGAGGCGTCACCGACCCGGTAGACCGTGGCCGCGCCAGCCGACTCCACATCGGCCACCAGCGCGATCCGGCCGCGCAGTTCGGGGACGAGCGGACCGGGCGCGATCACCGTCAGATCCGCCTGCACCAGCACGTGATCGACCGGTTCGGGCAGCGCGGCCGCCATCTCCGCCTCGGCATCGGCGACGCTGGTGTCGGCGCCGTGCAGCAGCGCGCGGGCCGCCGAATCCAGCGCACCGCGTCCGAGCAGGCCCACGGTGGCGGCCTCGGCCAGCGTCGCGGTCACCGCGTCGAGCCGGAAGTGCCTGCGCCGCCGGGGCATCCGCCAGGCCAGCAGCTTGCCGATCTCGGCGGGGGTGAGGGCGCTGCCGCTGGGGAACTCGGCCAGCAGCGCGAGAATCGCGTGCCGGTCGCGCACGGCGTGCGGAATCCGCAGCTCGGCCGACAGGGCCGCGATCGGCTTGTCGGCGGCGTCGCGCAGGCCGATCATCCACGGCATCCGGTCCAGTTCCAGCCACGCCTGGGCGAGCACCACCCAGCGGGTGGCGGGCGGGGCGTCGGACCAGGCGTCGGCGGCGGGGGTCGGGGCCCAGAAGTCGTCGGTGGTGTCGAGATCCGGTGGCGGCTCGGGCAGCCCCTTCTCGACCAGTTTGGCGGCGGCGAGTAGCTCGAGCAGCAGGCCGGTGCGCTGTTCGTCGACGCCGGTCTGCTTGGCCAGCCTGCGCAGTTCGCGCACGCCGAGCCCACCCGCGCGCAGGGCGGGGGCGGGCAGCTTGCCCAGTGCCTCGAGCAGATCCGCGCAGTCACGCAGCAGCTCGCCCACCTCGCCCGCGCCGACCGCGTTCACCTCGGCGGGCGGATTCTTGACCGGCGACGGCTTGGGCGGGGCCAGCGCGTGCGGGTCGGTGACGGGTTCGCCGCGCAGTAGCTGACCCACCGTCACCGGCAGTTCCACGGTCTCGTCGTCGATCCGGTGCAGCAGCCGCGCGGCCAGCAGCCGCTGCACCGGACGGTCGGCGGGGGTGCCCGGTGCGGCGTCGCGGGTGCGGCCGCGCGGGCCGGTGGTGGCCAGTTTCTCCAGCAGCGCGCGCTCGGGCGGACTCGCCTGCGCCAGCGCGGCATTCGCCTCGGGTTCGGTGAGCGCGTCCGGCAGCGCGGTGGTGGCGCCCAGCGGCCAGGGCAGGGCCTCCACGGCCGACGGGGTGACGTGCAGGTCGTCGCCGGTCTGCCAGACCAGCGCGCGGTCGAGCAGCCTGGTCAGCGCCGCGGCGAAGGCTGTCTTGGTGACCCGGTCCTTCAGCTGCGCGTGCAGGGTCGCGCGGGCGAGCGGGGTGAGCGCGGTGCCGATGGTGCGGGCGTCGTCGTTGGCGGCGAGCGCCTCGATGATCGCGAACTCCAGCGTGTCCAGATCGTCGGCGGCGCGCAGCACCGAGGCGCGCTGCTGGGCGCGCACCGCGAGCACCGACATCGAGGCGGGCAGCGGCACCGCCAGATCGGGCCGCAACTGCAGCAGTTTCACCAGCTGGGCGTCGGTACGCGCACCGAGCCAGTCGGCGAGGGAGTCCGTCGCGATCATCGGATAAAGCCTACCGTTCGCGGCCGGGAAGCTGCTGTGCCAGCCGCGATCGAGCCCGGTGCCACGTGTGCCAGAATGAGGCCGTGGTGAACAAATCGAAGAAACCCTACGTCGACAACGGCTGGCCGCAGGTGGCCGACGGCGAGCACGCCGTGACCGAACTGTCGTCGACCCGCGCCGGTAACCTCTCGCCCTTCGGCGAGGAGACCGAGTTTCCCGTCCCGGCCTCGCAGCTGCCCTACGTGCACCCGCAGACCACCATCAACCGGGTGTAAATCGGACGGGAAAGACAAGAGCCCGCATCCTTCGAGGATGCGGGCTCTTGTTGTCTGCGGGGGCGATCAGGAGGGCAGCAGGCCCTTGTTCGCCTGGAAGAAGTCGATCACGGCCGGGTCCAGCTGCGAACCCTTGGCGTTGGCGACGAAGTCGAGCGCCTGCTGGGGCACCGCGATGCCCTGCTGCTGCACGACCTCGAGGGCGCGGTCCACGGCCTGGAAGACTTCCTGGCTCGGGTCCTGCACCTGCGGGACGCTGACCTCGGGGACCCAGCTCGGGGCCGACGGCGCGATGCGCTCGGTCGGGCCGCTGCTCAGGCCGAGCTGAGCCGAGCAGGAGGGCCAGGCACCCCAACCCTGGGAAGCGAGAACCTTTTCGGCGACCGCGATCTGCTGTTCGCGGGTGGCCTGGTTGGCTGTGGCGGCGTACTCGCCACCACCGTGTGCGTTCCAGGTGGAGGGGGAGAACTGCAGTCCGCCCTGGTAGCCGTTGCCGGTGTTGATACCCCAGTTGCCGCCGGCTTCACACTGCGCGAGGCGATCCCAGTCGGAGTCGGGGGCCGCGCTGGCGTTTCCGGCGAGGGCGGCGGCTGCGGTGCCGAAGATCGCGCCGGTGACGGCGACCTTGGCAGCAGTGCGCCCGGTGGAAGTCGGCTTGCGGTGGCGTCCACTCATATCGGGTTTCTTCCTCTCGTGCGCACCTGCATGTGGTCCGGACTGAGAGGTCTCCCGGTCCGCCCTCACCCCTGATTCCAATCGGGGTCCGGTACCCGCGGGGTGAGGTTCGGTGCGGCGGGCCGGTGGTTCCGGGGTTTGCCCCGGCTGCCAGAAACGGTACGACGCCCAGCGGCGAAAGTCACTATTTGGTAACCGGCGGGTTCCGGGGTGTCTCGGGGTGGTCTCAGGGTGATCCCCGAGGCGTCCGCGCTGGTAGTCGGCACGCCGGGTGTTCGCGACGGTTGCACGCTCAGTTCGTTACCCCGCTGTTATGTGACGAAGGTCACATGTTTAGCGGGCTCGGCGTCCCGACCACAGTGCGAACACCAGTGCGAGCAGGAAACCGACCGGGGCGAGCATGGCGAGCAGGTACAGCCACAGGCCCGGCTCGCTGTCGGACACGATCGACCACACGAAGATGCCGATCACCGCCAGGATGCCGATCCCGAACAGGGCGACGGCCAGTTGCAGCAGGCGATCGCTTCGACGCCGAGGTGAGTTGGTCACTGGTGCACCGTAAAACTGATGTGCTCGCGGTATAGCCACCGGGGTAGACTCTGAGCACATCGCGTCCCGCCATGTTGTGGGGCGCGTTCTTTTCGCGACAACGCAGGACCGACTCGAACCGCAGGGGTTCGGGTGCCGAATGACGATGAACGGGTGAGTGCAGTGCCGACCGGCCGGGTGAAGTGGTACGACGTCGAAAAGGGCTTCGGCTTCCTTTCCCAAGACGAGGGCGAGGACGTCTACGTCCGTTCCTCCGCGCTACCCGAAGGTGTCGAAGGGCTCAAGCCCGGGCAGCGCGTCGAGTTCGGCATGGCCGCGGGTCGTCGTGGTCCGCAGGCGCTGAGCCTCAAGCTGCTCGAGGCGCCGCCCAGCGTGCGCGGTGAGCGCTCGTCGGCGCCCGCCCGCAAGGACGCCGGGCCGCGCAAGTCGCCCGACGAACTGCACGGCCTCGTCGAGGACATGATCACGCTGCTCGAGACGAAGGTCCAGCCGGACCTGCGCCGCGGCAAGTACCCGGATCGCAAGCTCTCCCAGCGCATCTCCGAGGTCGTCCGGGCCGTAGCCCGCGAACTCGACCACTGAGACGAATCGGCCCCGGACCAGTGTCCGGGGCCGAGCTGTCTCACGGCTCCGGGGTGACGATCGACCAGGCCGCGTGCGGGATGTAGGTCTCGCGGCCGGTCGCGGTGTCGCGGGCCAGGATCGGGAGCTGGACCTCGATGCCGACCAGGCGCAGGTCGGGTTCGGGCTGGGAGTCGACGGTGATGGCGCGGGCGCCGTCGGGGAAGTCGGCGAAGCTCAGCACGCGGTCGACCTGTTCGCCCGTGGGGCGCTGGTAGATGAGCTGGATCAGCCACGGCGACCCGGAGATCTTCTCGGGCAGCGAGAGCTGCACCGGCAGGCCGGAGGGCACCGTCAGCGGGGTGGTCTCGCCGTAGCGGCAGTCCTCCATCCGGACCGTGCAGTACATGAACGGCTCCACGGTGACGGTCTCGCCGTAGGCGTACGCGGTGATCTGGGGCTGGTAGGCGGGTGCCTTCGACGCCGCGATCCCGACCCACACGGCCGTCACCACGGCGACGGCCAGCAGGCCCGCCGCGGCCAGGGCCAGGGTCGTGCGAACGTTGAGCTTGCTCACCGGATGGGGTCTCCTGTCCCTCGCGGAACCGTGCCGGGACCTGCCCGGAACGGATGGGTTGTCGGTACTTCCTGCTCGGCGTGCTGCGGGCGGTTTCCGCCCAGACCCGGCAGCAGCGAATGTCCGGTGTAGCTGGCGAAGGTCTGCACGAGCCCGGCCACCAGCACCACACTGATCACCGCGAAACCCTTCCAGAACTCGATCGGCAGCAGCACACCGGCCGCGCCGCCGACCACCCAGCTCAGCTGCAGCACCGTCTCCGAACGCCCGAAACCGGAGGCGATCGACTCCGGCGGCAGGTCGTCCTGGATGGCCGCGTCGAGGGAGACTTTGGCCAGCGCGCTGGCCGCCGAGGCCACCAGCGCGGCGAACACGGCCCCGAACAGATTGCCGGTGAACACCGCGAACAGCGCCACCCCGGCGCACGCGGCGGTGCAGCCGAGCACCACCAGCGACGGCCTGCCCAGCGGCAGCCGGGCGCCGGTGGCATTGCCGCCGAAATTGCCGAAGCCCGCCGCCGCGCCGACCGCGGCCAGCATCGCCGCCTGCTCGGTGGGACTGCCGCCCGAGCCCTTGGCGACGAAGGCGATGTAGAAGGTCAGGAAGCCGGTGAGCACCCGGATGGAACTGTTGCCCCACAGCCCGGTGACCACCGCGCGCCCCAGCGGCTGACGGCGTTTCCTGGCGGGCACGGCCGACAGCTCGCCCGGATCGAGCACCTCGGTGCGCGCGTCGGACCCGTGATAGCTCAGCGTGGCGGGCACCTCGCCCTCGGTCACCTCGACCCACGACGGAATCCGCAGACTCAGATACGCGCCGGTCAGCGCGATGGCGACGGCGAAGATCAGCGCGCCGGTGGAATCGGCGATCAGGGCGGCCAGCGCGGCCAGCGCGCCCGCGCCGATGGTGCCGCCGACCAGGCCGAACACGGTCAGCCGGGAGTTGGTGCGGACCAGGTCGATATCGGGTGGCAGCACGCGCGGGGTGACCGCGCTCTTGAGCACCGCGAACGATTTCGAGCCGACCATCATGCACAGGGCCAGCGGATACAGACCCCAGGTGTCGATATTGAAGATGAGCAGCACCGCGAACCCCGCGCGCAACCCGAAGGTGGTGGCCAGGGCCAGCCTGCGGCCGCGTTGCAGCCGGTCGAGCAGCGGCCCGATCAGCGGGGCGATGATCGCGAAGGGGGCGATGGTGATCAGCAGATACAGCGCCACCTTCACCTTCGACTCGGCGGTGGCGCTGGCGAAGAACAGCGTGTTGGCCAGGGCGACGGCGATCGCGGCGTCGAGCGCGAAATTGGCCATCGTGGCGTAGGTGAGCGCGGTCAGGCCGGACTGGTCGGCGCCGTCGGCCTTGGCGGCGCGCTGGAAGGTGGCGATGCCGCGCTCGGTGAGTTCGCGGCTGCGCATGGCGGCGACCCGGGTGACGGTCAGCTTGCGCGGAACGCGCTGCCGGATCTCCTCGGGCTCGGCCGCGTCGTCGGGCCGGGGGAGCGGGCGGGTGCGCGGCGGGCCCGGCTCGATCGGGCGCGGGTCGGGCTTGCGGAAGTCGCTGGTGGGGGCGTCGTCCTCGCGGCCGCCGCCCCGGAAGCGGGCCGTCGGGGGATCGGGGCGGGGGAAGACCTTGCGCGGAGCGCGCCGCGGTTCCGGGTCGCCCGCGCGGGGCGGGTACTGCCCGAAGCCGGGGTGTCGGCCGGGCGGGGCGCCCGCGGCGGTGCCGTCCCGGCGACCACGGTCGGGACCCGATGGTTCGCGGGGCGTAGTCACAGTCCAATTCTGTCGCACGCGGGCGACAGGCGTTCACTCGCGGCGCGGCGGTGTCGGACACAGCGTGCTATTTCGGGACGAAACGGACCTCGAAAAGGTGCGGCCAGTACTTGCCGGTGAGCAGGAAGCGGTCGGTGCCCGGCAGCTGCGCGATGCCGTTGAGCACATCGGTGCGTTGGCGTTCCTCGGTGGTGAGCAGCCCGCCGGCCTCGATCACCCCGGTCACCCGGCCGGTGCCGGGATCGATCCGCAGGATCTCGTCGGTCGGGTAGTTGTTGGCGTAGACGGTGCCGTCGGCGGCGCAGTCGAGTTCGTTGGGTTTCGGGTCGCGGTAGCCGGTCAGGGTCACCGAGCCGGTCTCGGCGAAGGTCACCGGGTCGCGGAAGGTGAGTTTCGGCGTGCCGTCGGACATGATCAGCCGGTCCGGCTGCGCGCACAGGCCCCACCCCTCGCCCGGGTAACCGACCCGGCGGATCTCGGCCAGCGTGACCGGATCGCGGGCGATGGCGATCTCGTCCTGCCAGGTGAGCTGCCAGACGATGTCGCCCGCCTTGGTCATCCCCTCGGCGAACAGGCGGCCCGGCAGATCGACCCGCGCGGTCTCGGAACCGGTCGCCTGATCGGCGGCCCGCGCGCTCGACACGCCCCACATGCCGGTGCTTTCGTAGCGGACCCCGTCGACCACCTCGAGCCCCTGGGTGAAGGCCCGCGGATCGTGCGGTGACGAGCCGATCACCTCCACCCGCAGCCGCTGCGGCGCGCCGGCGCCGGGACCGCTACACGCCCCCACGCCGAGCAGGCTGACCAGCACTACGACGGCCAACGAACTCCGATTGCACTTCATACGGCAAAATGTATGCCGTGAGCGCAGTATCTGTTTCGGAGTCCGGCGTGCGTCCCGTTCTGGCCGATGCGGCCGAAGTCGCACGTCGAGCGCTCGTCGAACTCGAACCCCACGGGGTCGGAGTCCATCTGGGGGTGACCGCCGAAGACGAGACGGCGGCCACCCACCGCTTCGAGGCGAGCCTGCCCGGCTACCGCGGCTGGCAGTGGGCCGTCGTCGTGGCCGCGCCGCCCGGTGCGGAATCCGCGACGGTGAGCGAGTCGGCGCTGCTGCCCGGCCCCGACGCCCTCATCGCCCCCGACTTCATCCCGTGGGAACAGCGCGTGCGCCCCGGCGACCTGGGCCCCGGCGACCTGCTCGCCCCGCCCACCGACGACCCGCGCCTGGTCCCCGGCTACGTGGCCACCGGCGACCCCGTCGTCGACGACGTCGCCCGCGAGGTCGGCCTCGGCCGTGTCCAGGTGCTCAGCCTGGAGGGCCGCGTCGACGCCGCCCAGCGCTGGTACCTCGAATACGGCCCCGACACCGAGATGGCCAAGGCCGCCCCCTCCACCTGCGGCCTGTGCGGCTTCTACGTCCCCCTGGCCGGCGCGCTGCGCGAATCCTTCGGCGTGTGCGCCAACGCGATGGGCGCGGACGGACACGTCGTCCACCTCGAATACGGCTGCGGCGCGCACTCCGATGTGGTCGCGCCGAGTGGGAACGGTTCGCCCCGGTACGAGGCGTTCGACGATCACGCGGTGGAGTACGTGCAGGTGCGCGCGGCGGCGCAGTCGGTGGGCGAGCAGCCTTCCGACGAGCCGTCGGTCGGTGAGCAGGCTCCCGCCGAGCCGTCGCCGACCGACCAGGAGACCGCCGAGGCCGAATCCGTCGAAGCCGCTGCCGCCGAGCAGGTGGCTCTGGCCGAAGGCGCCGCGCCCGAGTCGGCCGCCGAGGTCGTGGCGGCGGAGTCGCAGACGGCAGACGTCGGCGATCCCAGCCCGGCTGAGGAAGCGGCCGCTGCCACTCAGGGCACCGACGCACCGGCCTCCAGCGAGACCGCGACCGACCATGCCGCTGTTGCCGATCGAGCTGCGGGCGCGGAGTCTGGAGCCGAATCCGATCAGGCTGCCGGCGAGTCCGGACAGGCCGTCACCGAGTCCGGACAGGCCGTCACCGAGTCCGGACAGGTTGTCGGCGAGTCTGATCAGTCCGGCTCTGACCAGGCCGACCACGCCGAGCAGAGTTCTGACGCGCGCAATGCTGTCGGCGGAGATGCCGAGGTGCCCGCGGTCGAGGTGGAGCACGGATCGCCGGTGGCGCGCTGAACGGAGTGGGGGATCCGTTCGGGACGGCGGAGCTGCGGGGTGGTGTGCTCGCCGCGTGGCGGGATTCGCCGACGCGGCTGCGGGAGGACAGCGCGAGTGAGGGTGATCTGGTGGCCGCGGGCTACCGGGATCGGCTGCTCACCGAGCTGGCGCAGAACGCGGCCGACGCGGCGGCCAAGGCTGGTGTCGCCGGGGCGGTGAGTGTGCGGGTGCTCGACGGGCGCCTGCACATCGCGAATACCGGTGCGCCGCTGGATGTCCCGGGTGTGCACGCGCTGACGGCCCTGCGTGCCTCGGGCAAGGGTGATGCCGCGCAGGTCGGGCGGTTCGGGGTCGGGTTCACGGCGGTGCGGTCGGTGGGCGACGAGGTCGAGGTGCGCTCGACCACCGGGTCCATCCGTTTCTCGCGGACGGCCACGCTGAACGCCTTGCACGACAACGGGATCACCGTCCCGGATGACCTGGCCGCTCTCGCACCCCCGGTGCTGCGCCTGGCCTGGCCCGTCCCGACCACCCCGCCCGCGGGTTTCGACACCGAGATCGTCATCCACCTGCGCGACGGCATCGACGCCGACGCACTCCTGGGCGCCATGCGCGCCGAAGCCCCCGACCTGCTCCTGGAACTGCCCGCCCTCCAGCGCATCCGCATCGACGAAGACGAATTCGCCAGCGCGGTAACCACTCTCGGCGACCTGGACGAACTGTCCGTCACCCTCCCGTCCGGAACCACCCGCACCTGGTGGCAGTTCCGCACCGAACGCGCCCGCTGGCTGCTCCCACTGCACCACGGCCGCCCGACCCCGGCGGCCCCGGACGTCCTGCGCGCCCCCACCCGCTCCGACGAGGAACTCTCCCTCCCGGCCCTCCTCGTCGCCGACACCCCCATGCAGCCGGACCGCCGCCGCCTGCTCCCCGGCGCCCACCTCGCCGAAATCGCCTCCGGCTACGCCGATTTCGCCCGTGCCCTCCCGCCGAAAGACCGCCTCACCCTGGTCCCGGCCCCCGGCTTCCCCCGCAGCGAAGCCGACACCCTCCTGCGCGAAGCGATCATCACCGAACTCCGCACCCACCCTTGGCTCCCGATCTGCGCTGCGAGCCACGACACCTCACCCGAACAGGGCGGTCTCGACTGGGAGACCACTCTCGGCGCATCCGGCGAAACCCCGGGCGAGATCGACGAGCCGACACCGGACGACCCGCGACGGTCCGCCCTCGCCATCCCCACCCGCGCGACCGTCTTCCCCGATCTCACCCCGGAACTCGCCCCGCTCCTCGCCGAGATCACCGGCCCCCTGCTGATTCCGGAGCTCTCGGGCCGCGAGCACCAGGACAGACTCTCCGTCCTCGACGTCCACCGCCTCGGCCCCGCCGCGCTGGCCGAGGCGACGAGCGGCCTGGATCGCGAACCCCGCTGGTGGCAGCGGTTCTACGCGGCGCTGGAACCCTTCGTCACCGATTCGCGGATCGCCGAGGAGCTGGGTGCCCTGGCCGTCCCGCTGGCCGACGGCCGGGTGGTGACCGGCCCGCGCACCGTCGTGCTCGACGACCAGCTCACCGTCGCCGTGCCGGTGCACTGGGCCCGCCTGGTGCACCCGGAGGCCACCCACGCCCTGCTGTCGCGGCTGGGCGCCCGCAGCGCCTCCGCCGACGATTTGCTCGCCGACCCCGGGCTGCGTGACCTGCTCGACCAGGACCCGGCCGACCCGGACACCGTCGCCGCCGTCCTCCAGCTGACCCCGTTCGCCTCCGCGCACGACCTACCGCACTGGCTCGGCCTGCTCGAACTCCCCGACGACACCGGCGAACTGCGCCCCGCCGACGAACTGCTGCTCCCGGACGCCCCGCTGTCCACCGTGCTGGCCGAGGACGCCCCGTTCGGCACCGTGGCCGCCGCGACCGTCGCCGAGCACGGCGAAGCGGCGCTGCGCGCGATCGGCGTCGGCTGGGACTTCGCGGTCCTCACCGAACCCGACCCGGTCGGCCCCGATCACGACCTCGACGACGAACACGACTGGTGGGACAGCCTTTCCGAGGACCCGCGCGAGCTCACCGCCGTCCGCGATCTCGATCTGGTCGACGACGACCGCTGGGCCACGGCCCTGCGCCTGCTGCTGGCCGACCCGCGCACCCGCGCCCTGCTCGCCGACCGCGACGGCTATACCGCCTGGTGGCTGCACCGCCACGCCCACCTCGACGGCATCGCGCTTGGCCGGCTGCGCCACCCCGACGACACCGAATTCGCCGGTCTGCTCCCGGCTTTCCCCGCCGAGGGCTTCGACGCCAGCGATCTCGACGCCCTGCGCCCGCTGCTGGTGCGGCCCGAGGTGATGTCGGCCGCGCTGGCCGAGGAACTGCTCGACGCCCTCGCCGACCCCACCAACACCCCGGCCCCCGAGGTCGTCGCCCGCACCCACACGCGACTGGCCACCGCCGTCGCCGAGGGCACCCTCGATCCGCGCGATCTCGACCTGCCCGACCACGTCCGCGCGCTGTCGGGCGAGGTCGTCGCGGCGAGCATGGCCATGGTGCTGGATCAGCCCAGCTTCGGACTGGTGGTGCCCGCCGGGCAGCTGGTGGCGGGCGGGCCCGCCGAGGCCCTGGCCACCCTGCTCGATCTGCCGCTGGTCTCCGAGGAGGTCAGCGCCGAGATCCTCGGGGCGGGCAGGCGGACCAGCTGGGCGGCCGATCCGCTGGGGGTGGTGTTGCGTCAGCTCTGGTCACCGCCGGACACCTCCGGCGACCTGGTGCTGCACGAGACGCTGGAAGTGCATCTGCGCGGCGCGATCACCGGCACCGTGCGGGTGCCGTGGTGGAGCGCCGACGGCGCGGTGCACGTGCAGGTGCCGCGCGGCTGACTCAGTTCGCGTGCGTGGCGACCATGGCCGCGAGCAGGTCGAGCTGGGTCTGTACCGACTCGCTGTCGTCGTCGACCAGCCAGCGCAGCACGATCCCGTCGATCACGGCCAGGCTGAACCGGCTCAGCTCGGTGACCGGGGTGGTCCAGGTGGTCTCGGTGGCCTCGCGGCAGTGGTCGAGCACATCGGCCACGGTGCTGTCGTTGAACCCGTACTGGTCGCGCGCGATGGCGATCTTGGCGGGGGTGGCCTCACCTTCGCGCAGCGAATAGGTGGTGGTCTCGTAGGTGAGCAGCTGACGTTCGGGGGTGGCTTCGATGTTGCGCCACATCAGTTCCAGCGCGCGGCGCACCAATTTCTGAAGCGCTTCTTTTCCGGTTCCGACGTCTTCCCACACCGACTCTTCGGCGTCCACCGAATCGCGCAATTCGATCGAGAGCGCTTTGACCAGCTCGGTCATCAGCGCGTCCTTGTTTTCGAAACAGTAATGCACCACTCCGAGCGAGACGCCGGCCGCTTGGGCGACATCGCGCGTGGTCACGCCCGCCACGCCCTTTTTCTCGGCGAGACCGATCGCTGCCTCGATCAGGTGGGCTCGTCGTTCTTCGACGCTCAATCGGGAGGACACGTGTGCGAGTTAAGCGCTCGCGTCGCAAACAGTCAATTCGCCGATCCGGCCGAAATCCTGGACATGCGACCAGTTGTGTGGTTTTCTCCGGAGCGGAAGTAGCGAAGGAGTCGCCTGATGTCCGTGTCCCGCCGCGCAGTACTCGCCGCGTCGGCACTGAGTGTCACCGCCGTGCCACTCGTGCCGACGCTGAGTGCGCCCACCGCCCGCGCAAATCCGAAAAGCGACGGGTTCGAATTCGGAACGGGGATCGCCGATCTCACCGGACCGGCCGCGGAATGCGGCATGATGGGCTATTCCCAACTCGAGCAGACCACTGCCGGAATTCATCTGCGTCCCCGCGCGCGGGCATTCGTCATCGGTTCCGGCGAGAATCGTATCGCGTACGTGGCGGTGGAGAACGGCGCCGTGTTCGGTTCGGTGCACAGCGGGGTGCTGCTGGCACTGGCACACCGTTTCGGTGATCGATACACCGAACGCAATGTCGTACTCACCTCCACCCACACCCACGCGAGTTGTGGTGGCTCGGCGCACGATTACGCCTACACCCTGGCGACCCTCGGATTCCAGCGGCAGGTCTACGACGCGGAGGTGGCCGGCATCGTCGAGGCGATCGTGGCCGCCGACGCCGACTACGCGCCCGGCACCATCGCGGTGGGCCGGGCGCGCTTGCACGACGCGAGCGTGAACCGGTCGCGGGTCGCCTTCGACCGCAATCCCGCCGAGGATCGCGCGGAGTTCCCCGATGCCGTCGACCCGGCGGTGACGACGCTGGTCTTCCGGCGCGCGGGCCGCGAGGTCGGCGCGCTCACCTGGTTCGCCACCCACAACACCTCGATGACCAATGCCAACCGCCTGATCAGCGCCGACAACAAGGGTTACGCCAGCTACGCCGCCGAACAGCTCGAACACGGCGTGCGGCACCTGGACGGCAGGCCCGACTACATCGCCGCCTTCGCCCAGACCAATGCCGGTGACATGTCGCCGAACCTGAACCTGCGACCGGGAGACGGGCCGACCACCGACGAGTTCGCCAACACCCGCATCATCGGCGAACGTCAGTACGCGGCATCGAAAGCGGCTGCCGGACAAGCGGTTCCGATGGGCGGCGCGGTCGGTGCGCTGCTGTGTTACGTCGACTTCGCCGACCTGGCCGTCGACGGGCGCTTCACCCCCGACGGTGCCCCGCGCCGCACCTCGCCCGCCGCCGCGGGTGTCTCGCTGGCCGCGGGCAGTGTCGAGGACGGCCCCGGCCTGCCCGGCGGGCCGATTCCCGAGGGCGTGCGCAATCCGATGGTCGATTTCCTCGGCGGCATCGACCATCCGCATCCGGCCTGGCTGGCCGACGCGCAGGCGCCCAAGGCGATCTTCGCGCCGCTGGGGCTGCTGCCGCCGGTGCCGTGGGTGCCGAATGTGGTTCCGGTGCAGCTGGTCCGGATCGGTGAGCTGTATCTGGCCGCGGCGGGCGCGGAGTTCACCATCGTCGCCGGGTTGCGGGTGCGGCGCGCGGTGGCCGCGGTGCTCGGTGTCGCGGTGGAACAGGTGCTGCTGCAGGGTTACGCCAACAGCTACCACGAGTACGTGACGACGCCGGAGGAGTACGACGCCCAGCAGTACGAGGGAGCCTCGACGCTGTTCGGGCGCTACACCCTGTGCGGCTATGTGCAGGAATTCACCCGGGTGGCCGAGGCGTTCGTGGCGGGCGCGGCGCTGGGCCGCGGTCCGGCGCCGCGCGATGTCTCCGCGCTGCAACCGAACTTCGCCACCACGCCGGGTCCGGACGCGGCACCGCCGGGGCGCGCCTTCGGTGACGTGCTGGCGCAGCCGGTCGACACCGCGCGCGGTGACCGGGTGACGGTCGAGTTCGTCTCGGCCCATCCCAAGCACAATCCGCGGCGCGGGGACACCTTCCTCGAGGTGCAACGCCGCACGGGTGCGGGGCAGTGGGTGCGGGTGGCCAACGAGGGTGAGTGGGATGTGCGGTACCACTGGAGCTCGGGCGGGGCGGCGATCTCGCTCGCGAAATTCACCTGGGACATCCCCGAATCTGTCGAGCCGGGTTTACACCGCTTCGTGCACTACGTGGACGTTCTCCAGGGGGACGGCACCCTGCGGCCGGTCGTCGGGACGAGCGCGGAGTTCCAGGTCAGCGCCTAATCGGTCTGCAGGCCGACCTGGGCGCCCTTGTCGCCGCGCCGGGCCGACCGGCGCTGCGCGAGGAAGATCGAGGAGCCCAGCGCGCCGACAGCGAGCCCCATCAGGCAGACCGGCCGGGCGTCGGCCAGCGCCGGGACCAGCCACGACAGGACGGTGGCGACGATCCAGGCGGCGAATCCGGCGAGCACGACCGGGCGTGGGTCGACGAGGAATCGGGGCAGGTGCGGAATCTCGGGGGTGACGCGTCCGGCTTCCATACCCAAACAGTAGCCGGGTGAAACCCGATCTGGCAGCCGGACGTACCGTAGAGTTCTGCACTGTGACAATGCCATCCGACGTCCGCGCCCTGGCCGGTGACCTCTCACTGGCGATCGTGCGGCTCACGAGACACCTGCGCGGCCGCCGTACCGACGCGCAGATCTCGCTCACCCAGCTGTCGGCACTCGCCACGCTGGCGCGCGACGGCGCGATGACACCGGGCACCCTGGCAGGCAAGGAACGCGTGCAACCGCCGTCGATGACCCGCGTCATCGCCTCGCTGTCGGACCTGGCACTGGTGGATCGCCGTCCCCACCCGACCGACGGCAGGCAGATCATCGTCTCGCTCACCCCCGCGGGCCGGGCGCTGATCGCCGACGAGACCCACGCCCGGGAGGCGTGGATGACCGAGCAGCTGGCCATGCTCGATCCGCAGCAGCTCGCGGTGCTGGATCAGGCGGTCGCGATCATGAACCAGATCGTCGCCGGATCGGAGTGATCACAGCTGGGCGCGGGCGTCGTCGGAGGAGACCACCTCGTGTCCGAGGGGGAACAGCGCCAGCGGCACCAGCTTGAGATTGGCCCAGGCGAAGGGCAGGCCGATGATCGTGATCGCCAGCGCGATGCTGGTGGTGATGTGGCCCAGCGCCAGCCACCAGCCCGCGAAGACGAACCAGATCACATTGCCGATCAGCGAGCCCGCGCCCGCGCTCGGCTTGCTCACCACCGTGCGCCCGAACGGCCACAGCACGTAGCCCGCGTTGCGCAGCGAGGCGACGCCGAAGGGGATGGTGATGATCAGGATGAAGCAGATGATCGCCGCCAGCAGATAGCCCAGGGCCATCCAGAAGCCGCACAGCACCACCCAGAGAATGTTCAAGATCAACTGTACGACCTTCATGTGTCCAGCATGCCAGGATGAGCGCGTGGCCGCAGTGATAGACATCGACGATTCCGCCGACCCCCGGGTCGACGACTTCCGCGATCTGTCCTCCGCCGATCGCAGACCCGACCTGCCCGGCCGCAAGGGCCTGGTGATCGCCGAGGGTGTGGTGGTGGTCCAGCGCATGCTCGGCTCCCGCTTCACCCCCAGCGCGCTGCTCGGAGTCGCCAGACGCCACGAGGCGCTGGCCGAGGACCTCGCCGGCCGCGACATCCCGTACTACCGCGCCACCGCCGAGGTGATGGCCGAGATCGTCGGCTTCCATCTCAATCGTGGCGTGCTCGCCGTCGCGCCACGGCCCGCCGAACTCACCCCCGAGGAGGTGCTCGACGGCGCGCGCACGGTGGCGGTGCTCGAAGGCGTCAACGATCACGAGAACCTCGGCTCGATGTTCCGCAACGCGGCGGGCCTGGGCGCGGACGCGGTGCTGTTCGGCGACCGGGTGGCCGACCCGCTCTATCGCCGGGCGGTGCGGGTCTCGATGGGCCACGTGCTGCGGGTGCCGTTCGCGACCCTGCCGACCTGGCCCGGCGGGCTGGAGCTGTTGCGGGAGCGCGGCTTCCAGATCATCGCGCTGACCCCCGACCCGTCGGCGGTGAACCTGGCCACGGCCATGACGGGGGAGAAGGTGGCGCTGCTGCTCGGCGCCGAAGGCCCGGGGCTCACCGAGGAGGCCATGCGCGCCACCGATGTGCGCGCCCGGATACCCATGTCGCCGGGGACCGATTCGCTCAATGTCGCCACCGCCGCCGCGATGGCCTTCTACGAGCGGGTGCGCACCTCGTGAAGCCCGACGGTCCCTATCGCGCGCAACCGGATTCGGTGCCGTGGGCGGCCGGGTGCACCGTCATCGCGCTGGTCGCCGTGCTCGCCGCCGTCGCGGTGTACGCCTTCGGCACCGCGCTGGCCGCGGTGCATCCGCTGCTCGCCGTCGCGGTGAACGCGGTCGCGGTGCTCGGGGTGGCACCGACGGCGTGGCGGTGGCGGTACACGCCGGTGGTGCGCTGGGTGCTCGCCGGGGCGGCCGTCGGCCTGGTGCTCGGCTGGCTGGCGATCTTCGTCGACGAGCTCAGCGGCCTGCTGTGATCAGCGCACCCGGTCGCCGCCGCGCAGCCAGCCGAACAGCCCGTGCCTGGCGCGCGGTTCGGCGGCGGGCCGCGGCGCGGGCTCGGGTGCGCGTCCCTTCGGGTACAGCGTGAAGCCGCACACGGCCAGCGAACCGGGGGTCAGCTCCTCCTCGCCCGACCCGAGATAGCGGAAGCCGAGCCACTCGTCGTTGGCGGCGTCGGCGAATTCCGGCGGGTCGAAGGGCAGCGACCGCGGTTGCGGATGATCGGCCCCGCGCCACGGCACCGGATGCTCCCCGGCCCAGTACTGCCGCTCCCACACCATCGGCAGTCCCTCGTTCTCGAGGATGTCGACCCGGGTGGAGCTGAACGAGCGCCGGAACTCCCCACGCTCCCACTGCGCGAACGCGCCCCAGTGCACCCGGTCGTCGAACGACACCAGGAAGGTGTGCTCCGAGGCCAGCGGCCGCACCAGCAGATCCGGCAGTTTCGTCGGCTCCACCAGGGCCGCCTCGGCCGTGCACACCACGGTCAAGCCGGGATAGCAGCCGATGTAGACCTCGTCGCGATCCGGTGCCGCGCAGCCTTCGAGCGTGCCGATCGTGATCGGGCGCACGTCGTGCTCGCTGTAGAGCTGCCCGGCCAGGGCCGCGGCGGCCTCGGGATCGGGGTCGGGGCCCTCTTTCAGCACCGCCATCGGGTCGGCGGTGTCGATGTACCAGAGTGTGGAAGCCGATCGCATGAACCCACCTCCTGTCCCGCCGTGCCGGAATCCGGCTCGGGACCCGCGGTGCTAGTGGCCGGAGCTGCGGAC
Organism: Nocardia sp. NPDC004415; assembly: GCF_053602435.1. NCBI lineage: Bacteria > Bacillati > Actinomycetota > Actinomycetes > Mycobacteriales > Nocardiaceae > Nocardia > Nocardia sp. NPDC004415. Next base: position 5,888 of record NZ_JBSGDP010000040.1, on the reverse strand, counting down.
GCCCAGCAGGACGTCCTCCCAGGACGGCATCGGAGCCTTGCCGCGCTTCGGGCGGGCGGGCTTCGGCGCGGGCGGGTCGACCGGCACCGGCTCGTCGGCCGTCGGCTTGTCCTGCTGGGCCACCGGCTGACTCGGGACCGCGGGCACCGGCGCGGCCGCGGGGGCCGCTGCCGCCGGGACGGGCGCGGGAGCCGCTGCCGCCGGGACGGGCGCGGGAGCCGCCGCGGGGACCGGGGCGGCCGGAATCGCCGCCGTGCCACCGCCCGCGGCGACCTGACGCTGCTCGTAGAACTCGTCGAACTTCGGCTGCGGCCGGGCGGCCGGGCGCGCGGTGGGCGAGAGCTGTTCGCGCGGGCGCGGTTCCACCGGGACCGGCGGCTCGACGACGGGCGTGGACGGCTCGGGCAGGATGGTGGCCAGCCCGCGCAACGCTCGGCCGAAGTCGGGGTCGATCAGATCGTTGGCCGGGTCGTCGAGCGGGGAGACCGAGCCGCCGTGCGCGTCGGGCTGGTAGCGCCAGTGCGCGGCGATCTCGGAATGACCGTGCCGCCACTGCAATTGCGCGACCCAGAAACCCTTCTCGTCCTTCCAGGCGTCCCACTCGGCCTGTTCGATGGTGTGGCCGCGCTCGGCGAAGGCCGCGGTGACGATCTCGTGCAGCGTTTCCACCGCGGGGCCGTCGGGCCGCACCGGGTGCGCCTTCTGCGCCAGTTCGGCGGCGCGCGCACGCTCGAGCAGCACCGGGTAGGCGAAACGTTCGACTTTGGTGGCCGGCATGCCGGATTCCGCCTGGACCTGCTCGACGGACGCTCCGGCTCGAATACGGGCCTGGATATCGCGAGGACGCATAGACGCCTCCGTTTCGATCTCGATCTGGCCGAATCGTGCGAGGTCGCCGCGCGCCGCTGCGCGGAGCTTGTCGTCGGCGGGCAGCCGGAACTTGGTACCGGACTCGATGTCGCTGCACACGATGTGCGTGGAGTCGGGCGTCACCCCGATCACTCGAAGTTCACGCACCGTTACCTCCTTATCGCGTCGGCTACGACACCGCCCACTTTCCTAGACAGTAGTGCACATTACTTGCCCGCCGCAGCAGACACGCACGACCGAAATCGCGCACGAGGGCTCCCGCTCCGGCTAATCTGATCGGCTCCCCACCCGAATTCCGGTCCTGTGCAGGGACTTTGGTGATGGATCAACATCATTTAGCGGAGCTCGGGAATGCGAATATTGCGAACACATGGCAAAGCGCCGGTGCGTGGCGGAGCCATTTCTCCGCCGCGCACCGGCGCTGATTGCGGTCTTATCTCAGAGCTGGCCGACGACCCAGTCGATCGAACGGGTCAGCTGCGAAACATCTTCCGGATCGATGGCCGGGAACATGCCGACACGCAGCTGGTTGCGGCCCAGCTTGCGGTACGGCTCGGTGTCGACGATGCCGTTGGCACGCAGGATCTTGGCGACCTGGGCGGCGTCGACCGCGTCGTCGAAGTCGATCGTGCCGACGACCTGCGAGCGGTGCGCCGGATCGGTGACGTACGGGGTGGCGAAGGAGCTCGACTCGGCCCACGAGTACAGGCGCGAGGACGAGTCCAGCGTGCGCTTGACGGTCCAGTCCAGGCCGCCGTTGGCGTTCATCCACTCGATCTGGTCGGCGAACAGCAGCAGGGTGGCCAGCGCCGGGGTGTTGTAGGTCTGGTCCTTGGTGGAGTTGTCGATGGCGATCGGCAGCGACAGGAACTCCGGGGTCCAGCGACCCGACTCCTTGATCTCGGCGACGCGGGCCAGCGCGGCCGGGCTCATGATCGCGATCCACAGGCCACCGTCGGCGGCGAAGCACTTCTGCGGGGCGAAGTAGTAGACGTCGGAGTCGGCGATGTTCACCGGCAGGCCGCCCGCGCCGGAGGTGGCGTCGATGGCGATCAGGGCGTTCTCCGAACCGGCCGGACGCGACACCGGGATGGACACACCGGTCGAGGTCTCGTTGTGGGCCCAGCCGATGAGGTCGACGCTCGGGTCCGACACGGGCTCGGGCGCGCTGCCCGGCTCGGCCGACACGACGATCGGGTCACCGATGAACGGGTTGCCCTTGGCGACCGAGGCGAACTTCGAGGAGAACTCGCCGTTGGTCAGGTGCAGCGAACGCTCGCGGATCAGGCCGAACGCGGCGGCGTCCCAGAACGCGGTGGTGCCACCGTTGCCGAGCACGACCTCGTAGCCCTCGGGCAGCGAGAACAGCTCACGCAGGCCGTTGCGAACGCGCGCGACCACGTCCTTGACCGGCTTCTGGCGATGGGAGGTGCCGAACACCGAGGCGCCCACAGTCACCAGGGACTGCAGCTGCTCCGGGCGGACCTTGGAGGGTCCACAGCCGAACCGTCCGTCGGCGGGCTTGAGGTCGGCGGGAATCGTCGGGAACGCACTGGTCATGCGGGCGAGTTTAGTGGTCGGGGGTTTGCCGTGGTGGTGGTGGGTGGGGTCCTGTGAGACGGACCACCCGCGGCCGGTTACCGGCGAGTCGGGGCAAGGGGTATCGGGAGTGCGGAGAATTTGCCTCGACGCGCGGGCGTAGCGGTCTACTCTTCCGGGATGAGCCTTGTTGTGGCCGATCCGGGGTGGGGCCTGGTCGACCGGATCGTGTGGGCGTTGGGGCGCCGACCGGGGTTGCTGTCGGAGGGGGCGCGGCGGGAGTTGCTGATGCGCGGGATGCCGGCGCAGGCGACGGTGCTGTCGGTGCGGTCGCGGCGCGGTGAGGGCGGGTACCGCTTCTCGGTGCGGGTGCGCGTTCCCGGCGAACTCGCCTACGACGCCCGGGTCCACCAGCGGGTGCGCAGCCAGGACCTGGAGTGGATGCAGCCCGGCGACGCGGTGAGCTGCCGGGTCGACCCCGGCGACCGCGACCGGGTGGTGCTGTATATCCCCGAGGTCCCCGAATCCGGCCGCAGCGCGGCGGCGAAGATCCTCGCCAACGGCCGTCGTGCCGAGGCGACCGTCCTGGCCGTGGCCCCCGTCGCCGCCGACTACACCGGCCGTGACGACCCCATCCTGCGCCTGGACCTGGAGCTTCGCGCCTGGGACGAACCGTCCCCCTGGCGCGTCCGCCTCATCCAGCCCGTGCCCCTGGCCGCCGTCGGCTATATAGAACTGGGCACCCGCCTCGACGCCGCCTTCTTCACCGTCGACCGGGGCGACTCCGTCGCCCTGGACTTCGCTTCCCTCACCCGAGGCGCGTCCGCCGACCGGCCGGACCGTCGACCCGAACCGCGCTGACACTGTCCGCTCGCCCTCGCGGTCTCGACAACAGCCTCACTCCCGCGCACGCTCGCGCAGGACTCGTTCTCCGGCGTCGACATAGGTGGTGAACAGGGTGGTGACATCGCGGAGGCGTCGTGTCGCGGTGTCGTCGGTGAGGGGTTCGGCGGCGCGCAGGGTGCGGATGAAGGCGCGGGTGCGTTCGTGACTGGCGGCGAGGAGTTGCTCGAAGTCGCCCGCTGCTTCCACGAGCAACCGGCGGCTGCCCGGGCTGGGGATGGTGTTGGCCAGACCCCAGGAGACCAGTTCGCGGATGGCGGTGCTGACCGCGCCGGAGCTGAGGGACAGGTCGGCGCGCAGTTCTTCGGAGGTCGACGGGGCGCTGTGCAGGAGCAGATAGCCGTAGACGCGGCCGGTCGCGCGGGGGAGGTGCCAGGTCGCCAGGGTGTCGCCCATGGCGTTGACGAACTGTTCCCGCTCCGGGCTCAGCACGCCAGGTCCCAGTGCGCGAGTGTCCGCAGCAGCACCCGGGAGGTCTCCTCCGGCGCGTCCCAGGTGACGAGATGGCCCGCCCCCGGAATCACCTGCTCCGCAACCCCTTCCGCCCGCGCCCAGCGTGGCATCGCGGTCGCGATGTTGCCCGTCCGATCCCGTGCACCCCGGACCAGCGCGAGCGGTACCGGACACCGATACCCCGGCTCCGGTTCGACGAACGACACCGTCGCCCGCCAGACATCCAGGAACACCCGCTTCGGCATCCGCGCGAAAACCGCCTCGGCCCTGGCGATCGCGTCCGGCGTCACCGCCGAAGCCCGAGCCATCACCCCCGGCAACACCCGCCCCGGGACCACCGCCAGCGACGGCGCCGCCACCCGCAACGCGACCCGCTCACCCCACGTCAACGGCCCCGCGTTCCACGCCGAATCCAGCACCACCAGCCCCGCCACCCGCGCACCGTGCGCCCGCACGAAAGCCTGCCCGATATTCCCCCCGAGCGAATGCCCCACCAGCACGGCCCGCCCAACCCCACACTCCGCCATCAGCGCCGCCAGATCCGCCACCGCATCCACCCCGGCGAACCGCACCCCCGCCCCCAACACCGACTCCCCATGCCCCCGCAGATCCCACGTGATCACCCGATACCCGCCCGCCGCCAACGCCTCGACCTGCGCGTCGAACATGCTGTGATCCATCCCCGCACCATGCGTGAAAACCACAACCGGCCCATCACCCCCACTGTCGGCAAACGCGATCTCCGCCCCAGCCCGCCCCATCCGCCGATCCAGTTTCACCATTCTCTGAATATAGAGCAGATCATGGAGGTGCGCCGCCCGTCGTGCTTCGACAGGGAGCAAGGTAGTATTCGAACGAATCGAACGATATTTCGAAACGTTCGGAACCGAGGAGGTGCGGTGGTCTCGCAACCGCTCGAAGAGCGCACGTTCCTGCCCGAAGATCGTGCCCGGTTGGCGCCGGTCATGAGCTTCCTGGAAGCACATGAGCGCCGGTGGGGCGCCGCCGCGAAGCCGAGCTATGCGCTGGTAGGCACCGACGAGGGGGATCGGATCGAACTTCCCGCCGACGTGCACCAGGCACTCAAACAGGTGGTCGCGGCCTTGCTGGCCGGCCGGGCCGTCACGATCGCGCCGCGCAGCATGACTCTGACCTCGCAGCAGGCGGCAGACCTGCTGGGTGTCAGTCGGCCGACCGTCAAGCGTCTCATCGAGAAGGGTGAGCTGCCTGCCCAGCGGATCGGCACGCGGCACCGGCTCGAACTCGATGATGTCCTCGACTATCGCGAGGTGCGCCGTCGCCGTCAGTACGACGCCCTTGCCGAAACGACAGTCGACATCTCCATCGAAGACGACCCCGCCGATGTCGAGCGTCACCTGCGTGAGGCACGCCGCCTGGCAGCGGAACGGACCAGAGGCAAGCGCAACGACTGAGGGGGATCGGTGTTCGCGGTACTGCTCGATACGTGTGTTCTCTGGCCGAGCCTGCAGCGCGATTTCTTGCTGTCGCTCGCCGTCGAGGGTCTCTACCGACCGCTGTGGTCCGAGCGGACCCCGACTCGTCGCCACGCTGGAGTCACGGTTCGACGACGCCCTGGTTCTGAATTGGGAGCCGCACGAGGGCACCTTCGGGCTACCTGACCACGATGACGAGCACGTCGTGGCGGCGGCGGTTGTCGGTGGAGCCGACGCGATCGTCACCCAGAATCTGCGGGACTTCCCGGCTGATCGCATGCCGGACGGGGTATCGGTTCGGACGGCGGCAGAATTCGCTGCCGACACGGTGGCGGTCTCGCCGGAGACGGCCGTATACGCGCTGCGCACCATGCTGAGCCGATACCGGAACCCGGTCGTCGCGGAGGAGGACGCGCTGAAGATTCTGGTATCCCGCTACGGAATGGACGATGCCGTCGAACTGTTGCGATCCGCTGGTTGAGTTAGCTGGAACAACATTCCGTGAGGTCCTGCCGACCAGGTAGTCGGCGAGGGAAATCGAGTCGGGGCGGGCGGGGTGAAACGGGCGGGCCGACGAGGGGGGAGTGTTTTAGGAGCGGGCGGGGGGGGGGCAGGCCGGGGCGACGGGGGGGGGGGGGGGGGCCGGGGGCGATGGTGGATTCGGTGGTG